>NZ_CAWMEB010000368.1:0-60805 GCF_963866145.1 Xenorhabdus sp. NBAII XenSa04 | reverse complement strand
AGGGAACGACGTTTACCACGGCATACCGTATCACTGAATTGCCGGTAGATATGACAAAACTTCCCATTGGCCGACCCATCGCTAACACACGCCTCTATTTATTGAACGCTTATGGTCAGCCAGTACCACTGGGGGCGATCGGTGAGATTTATATTGGTGGAGACGGTGTTGCCTGTGGTTATCTTAATCGGCCTGAACTCACGGCTGAACGCTTCCTGGCTGATCCTTTTAGTGATAAACCGGCTGCGCGTATGTATCGGACCGGCGATTTGGCCCGCTATCTGCCGGATGGTAATCTGGAATTTGTGGGGCGTAATGACCAGCAAATTAAAATCCGTGGTTTTCGGATTGAACCGGGGGAAATTGAAGCTCGGCTGACAGAACATTTTGCGGTACGTGAAGCGCAGGTATTAGCACTGGGTGATGGGCAAGATAAACGTTTGGTCGCTTATGTGTTAGCAGAACCGGATGACGGATTGGCAGTGAGCCTGCGTGAGCATTTGAGTGCTCTGTTACCTGATTATATGGTGCCTGCGGCTTTCGTCTGTTTGACCGCATTCCCGCTAACCTCTAACGGCAAGTTGGATCGCCGGGCATTGCCAGCTCCGGGAGAGGAAGACTTTGCCCGTCAGGTTTATGAAGCTCCGCAAGGAGAGATAGAAACGGCGTTAGCGGCTATCTGGCGTGAGTTGTTAGGGGTTGAACAGATTAGTCGACATGATAATTTCTTCGCGTTGGGGGGCCATTCGTTGTTGGCTGCACGGGTGATGAACCGTGTGGCAGCTTTCGGTGTTGAACTACCGCTTGTTACCTTGTTTATGTCACCCTCTCTGGCTGCTTTTGCGGAGAGGATCTACACACAACGTACCTACACACAATGTAATGAGAATAGTGACAGGTTGCCTGAGATTACACCGGTATCCCGCGATAGTGCTTTGCCATTGTCATTTAGCCAGCATCATCTGTGGTTCCTCGCGCAGTTTGAAGGGGTGAGTGATACTTACCATATCCCTGTAATACAGCATTTGCGTGGTCAGTTTGATATCAGTGCCTGGCAGCGGGCGCTTAATGCTCTGTTTGCTCGCCACGAAGCTTTACGTTCTGTCTTTGTGACGGTTGATGGTCAACCCCAAGTCGCTTTATTACCGGCTGAACCCGGTTTGCCCATGAAGAAGTATGATCTGCGAGGCGTACCTGACGCGGATGGACAACTTAAGCGTTTGTGTATGGAGGAGTTTGGGCTATCGTTTGATCTTACTCAGGGGCCATTAATCCGTTCCAGTTTGATACAGCTAGCAGACGATGATTATGTATTTCTGCTGACCTTGCATCATATTATTTTTGATGGTTGGTCTTTAGGGATACTGAAATCAGAGCTAAGTGCACTCTATACGGCTTTTCTGACAGGTCAACCTGATCCACTACCACCGTTGATGATTCAGTATCCTGATTATGCTGCATGGCAGCGTCAGTGGCTTTCGATAGAACGCTTACAGTCCCAATCTGACTGCTGGCGTACCATGTTGGCTGATACACCGATACTGCTTGATTTACCAACCGATCGTCCACGTCCTTCTCAGCAGTCGTTTATAGGGAGTTCATTGCCCATCAATCTGGATGAAGTGTTGACTAAATCCCTCAAGCGCCTGAGTGAGCAGCAGGGTACGACGTTATTCATAACTATTCTGTCAGCTTGGGCTATGGTTCTGTCACGTCTGTCAGGTCAGAGTGATCTGGTTATCGGTACACCTTGTGCTGGACGTGGTCGTCAGGAAATTGAATCCCTGATAGGTTTCTTTGTCAATGTATTGGCTTTACGCATCGACTTATCGGGCACTCCGGATGTGACAGAATTACTTGCACGTGTTCGGCAAACTACGTTAGCTGCACAGGATAATCAGGATCTGCCATTTGAACAGGTGTTGGAAATTGTGCAACCGCCGCGCAGACTGGCGCATACTCCGCTGTTCCAGGTAATGTTTGCCTGGCAGAACAATGAGAAAATAGAGTGGAAATTGCCAGCGCTGGAAATCTTACCAGTTGATCAGGTTTTTAATGTGGTCAAGTTTGATCTTGAACTTAACCTGTTTGAGGAAGAAGGCAGAATTGTAGGTACTCTGAATTATGCAACAGCCTTGTTTGATCAACAAACAATCCAGCGGTATGTGGGGTATTTGCACACCGTATTGCAAATGATGGTGGCTAACCCACAACAACCAATCAGGGAAATTGATATTTTGTCACCGGCGGAACGTAGACTATTGCTGGAAACGCGGAATGCGACTGAAATAGCGTATTCTGAACAGGTGTGTATCCATCAATTGTTTGAGCAACAGGTGGAGAAAACCCCAGATGCTACAGCGGTGATACATCAGGAGCACATCTTAAACTACGCAGAACTGAATGTTCAGGCTAACCGGTTAGCTCATCAGCTTATCTCTCTGGGGGTAGTATCGGACCAGCGGGTGGCGATTTGTGTGCCACGTTCGCCAGCGATGGTAGTGGCGCTATTGGCAGTACTGAAAGCGGGGGGCGCTTACGTACCACTGGATCCTGCCTATCCGAGTGATCGTCTGGCGTATATGCTGAATGATGCCGCTCCGTTGGTAGTACTGGCGGATAATACAGGGCGTACCGCATTGGGTGAAGAAGCACTGGCAAAATTAACTGTACTTGACCCGAATATCCTGCCTGACCAATCGGACAACAACCCGCAGGTTCCTGCGTTAACTTCACGGCATCTGGCCTATGTGATTTATACTTCTGGTTCTACCGGAATACCGAAAGGGGTGATGATTGAACATCGTGGGTTGGTCAACCTTATCCGGGATAAAATCAGCCAATTTGACATTCATTCTCATAGCCGGATGTTGCAATTCGCTTCATTTGGTTTCGATGCCAGCGTCTTGGAAATCATGATGGCATTGTGTGGTGGTGCCACCCTGGATATTCCTGCCGACACGGTTCGTCAAGATCCGTGCCGCCTCTGGCATTATCTGCAAGAACAGGCAGTGACTCATGCCTGCCTGACACCAGCTCTGTTGAGGGATGGTGTGGATTTACCGACGATAAACAGAAGACCAACATTGATACTGGGTGGGGAAGCTCCTAGTGCGGTGCTGCTCCAGGCACTGCGTGGCCGGGCTACGCTGTTCAATGCTTATGGCCCGACGGAAATCACGGTATGTGCCACCACTTGGCGTTGTCCGGCAGATTATATTGGTACATTAATTCCTATCGGACGTCCGACAGCCAACACTTGTGTCTATCTTCTGGATGCCAGTGGTCAGCCGGTTCCACTGGGAGCGGTAGGGGAGCTGTATATTGGTGGTGACGGTGTCGCGCGTGGCTATCTTAACCATCCTGATCTGACCGCTGAATGCTTCCTGGCTGACCCGTTTAGTCAGACACCGGGGGCACGGATGTACCGCACCGGCGATTTGGCCCGCTACTTGCCGGATGGTAACCTGATATTTGTTGGCCGTAACGACCAGCAAGTGAAAATCCGGGGATTCCGTATTGAACCGGGTGAGATAGAAGCCCGGCTGGTGGAGTACCCGGCAGTGCGTGAAGCTATCGTACTGACTTTGGGTAATAAGCAGGATAAACGTTTAATCGCTTATGTTGTGGCGGAAGAAGATAACAGATTAGTAGCCCGTTTGCGTGAACATCTGAGTGCTATTTTGCCTGATTATATGATGCCGGCGGCTTTTGTACGCCTGAACGCATTTCCTCTGACCCCTAACGGTAAGCTGGATCGTCGGGCACTGCCGGAGCCTGATCAAAATGCCTTTGCTCATCAAGCCTATGAAGCTCCACAGGGGGAGGTTGAGATTGCATTGGCAACCATCTGGCGTGAATTGCTGGAGGTTGAGCAAATAAGCCGGTATGACAATTTCTTTGCGTTGGGTGGACACTCGCTGCTTGCTATGCGGATGATAAATCTTGCCGCAGGTCGTGGTTTGATGTGTACACTGAATAACCTATTCCAATTCCCTGTACTGGCTGAACTGGTATCAAAAATCACATTAGATCCACTGTCTCAGCCGCAAAGCGGGGCGATACCTGTACGGCCATCCGGAACAGAACCGCCGTTATTCTTTGTGCCCAGTGGAATGGATGATTACTCCTATATCTTTGGATTAGCTAAACATATTCAATCAGACTATCCGATTTATGCATTACCTTGGACGTCCATTGATGAAGAACAGATATCGACTATTGAAGCATTGGCTACCAAAATGATCGCCTTTATGAAGACGGTTCAACCGGAAGGCCGATACCGGATCTACGGTTACTCTTCTGGTGGTGTACTGGCTTATGCCATTGCCCAACAACTTTTGAATGCCGGTGAGACCGTCGATTTCCTGGGTTTGATTGATACGCCTGCCCCTCACTGTTTCAGGCATCAGGTCATTCAACCAAAACTCCAGTTTCTTGTTGAACTGGCAAAACAATCGGGCAGGGAACATAGAGAGGAAATTGCGGTATTGCATCAGAAAATTGATAAACTGAATTTGGTGCAATTTATTGCCGCGGCGCAGGAACTGGAACTCTACCCGCCGAACCTGCGTCCTGACTTGATCGCAAGGCGTTGGGAACAGATGGTAAATTATATGCAACTGGTCAAAAAATATGAACCACAAGCCTTGGCGATAACACTCCACCAGTTCTATGCAAGAGAATCTTATCCGCAACTCCCTTTCGTTACGGAAGCTGCATTACCCTCCTTGAGTACGGAACCGTCGTTAGGCTGGAAGCAAATTGTGCCTGATTCTTTGCTCCAGCTAACATCTATACCGGGCGACCATTTTAGCCTGATGGAGGATAGTAAAAATAAAACCATTTTGGCTAAAACCTTAAGTATGGCATTGGCAATGGATTGTGAAGCGGAGGCAGTGTAATGTCAGTGATATTGCAGGAATAGCAAGCGATTATTGACGGCGATATTGTCCGGTCAAAGATGTTTTTATCATGGCCGGACATCTCTCCCAAATAGAATTAAGGAAAAGAATCTATCACCTTATCCCAATTCAGTATTTGAGGGAAAGAGTTAATAAAAATATTAGATGTAATTAGATAAATATGACTTGACTTCAAGTTAACTTGAGGTTTTAGAGTATGCGCATTAACCAGGGGAAGTAAAACGAAAGATGTTTCTTGAAACCTGGCAGATTTCTAAATTAGGCAAATCAATCTATCGATTTAATAATCTGAATCAGGAGAATAATAATGTCATTGGAAATGATTACAGCCTATCGTAAATCGAATGCACTATTCGCTTTTGTAGACAGCAAAGCACCATTATATTTAAGTACTCAAGATGGAAAAACAGTGGAACAAATTTCTCAGTTATGCCATGTTTATCAAGATAGATTCCATAGATTATTGGATTATATGCAAAAACTTAATGTGTTAACAAAAAAAGAAGATAAATTTTACCTTACTGAACAATGGTCATCACTCAGTGATCCAAACAGCTTTGAAACATTATATATAAAGTTCGAATTAGACCCTGCCTTCTGGAACGCTTGGTCACAATACAGTGCATCCTTAAGTAAAATAAATGAAAAATCTGCTTTTGAACTTACTCATAATAAGCCATTTTTTGATTACCTCAGTCATGAAAATAATAAATATATTAAAAAAATTTTTGATGAATTATTGGCAAAAATGACCGATAAGATAAATAAATATATTATTGAACATATACCTCTAAATAACATTACTTCATTTATCGATATCGGGGGTGGGGAGGGATCTTTTTCAAAAAATATAAAAATGCATTACCCACATATCCAATGTTACGTCATGGATCAATATAATTTCACAAGGAAAGAATCAGAAGGGGTTACTTTCATCAATGGCAATTTCTTTTCTGATATTCCATCGGGATATGATGTTTATAGCATAAAAAATGTTTTGGATGATTGGCCAGATAATAAAGCCATTGATATTCTCAAAAATTGCCATAAAGCAATGCGGGAGGATTCCATTTTATATGTTATCGATATGATAAAAGGACCCAATGATGCTGCGTCATTTGATTTATACATAGATACTCTTCTGTTAGGCCGGAAAAGGTACCAATCTGAATTTGAATTTATGGCAAAACAAGCTGGATTCTCTATTACAAATATCTACAATTTGAATTTTTCCACAGAAAATGGCAGCTACTACCTTATTGAAATGAAAAAATGAATTTTGTGAAAATGAGATGGGGGTTGGTCAGTCACTGACCCTGATAAAATGGGACATTGTGACAGCTCTAAATGGATAGCAAGTGACATGACTATATTGGTGTTACAATGAAGGTTCGCATAATGTATATTATGTTAAATAATAGATCACTTACTTCACTATCCTTTTCCACTCTAAAATAATCATAAAGCTACCTGTCTTCCTAAATGATCCCCTACCATTCTCCTGATATGGAAGTACGTCCGATATCAGGAACAACTTTGCTTGCAGCAGATTATTTAAATGACTGTCCTGAAAACAGTGCTACATGTATCGCAATGAATGCTTTACCTGTCATAAAAAAAGCCTTTACAGGCAGTGATAGTCTATGTTTAGAAAAAGCTTCTGTGGGTATGCGTCCAATTCCTAATGATGAAATGCCCATCGTCGGAAAAGTTGCTGATTATCGTGGCTTATATATGCTCAGCATGCATGCAGCAATTACACTTGCACCACTGATATGCCGACTGGCTCAGGAAGAAATAATAAATGACACAGAACAAGCTGCGTTAAATCCATACAGATTAACACGCTTTGATAAAAACTGAGTTATTCGTTCTATATCAGAAGATGGCTTTTGCCATCTTTGCAATATCAGCAAAAGACTTCTGCGTTTATTGCTCTTTTTTAGAGTGACCTATCTCATGATAATAAAACCCATATTAATCAAATTAACCGCTATCGCCACACTTGATCGTAACGAACGTATCGTTAATCCAGAAGGACTTGCCCCTCAATGGGATAACTAATCTAATGAAGGATGAGGTTTATTATGCTTTTTGAACGCTATTCTCTGAGTGGTTTATTGTTATCTAATCGTATTGTAATGCCACCGATGACTCGTTCGCGGGCAGGAATAGATGGTATAGCCACTGATTTAATGGCTAAATATTATGCACAACGAGCCAGTGCCGGGCTTATTATCAGTGAAGGGACACAAATCAGTCAGCAGGGACAAGGATATGCCTGGACACCGGGTATTTATAAGCCTGAACATGTCATCGGATGGAAAAAAGTAACAAATGCAGTGCATAAGGCAGGTGGAAAAATTTTTGCCCAGTTATGGCATGTAGGAAGAGTTTCACACACTATTCTGCAACCTAATAATGCTGCGCCTGTTTCTCCCTCTGCTCTTCAAGCAAAAGGTGTAAAAGTTTTTGTGGATATTGCGGGTTGTGGGCCTGAACATGGTTTCGGTGAAATGGTACAACATTCGCAGCCACGAGCACTGACACTTGATGAAATTCCAGATATCGTAACTGATTATATTCAAGCAGCAAAAAATGCTATTGCAGCAGGTTTTGATGGCGTAGAGCTTCATGCAGCGAATGGCTATCTGATTAATCAGTTTATTGATTCCCAGTCTAACCTGCGGGATGACGAGTATGGTGGAACCCTGCAAAATCGGCTACGTTTTTTGAAAGAAGTCGCTATGTCAGTAGCTGCTGCAATAGGTAAAGATAAGCTAGGAGTTCGCCTGGCACCACTCACAACTCTGATGGGTTCAAAAGATGATACCCCTGAAGCAACTTATCTGGCTGCCGCGAGTGTGCTGAATGATATCGGAGTAGCCTATATTCATATTGCGGAAGCTGACTGGGAAGACGCACCTGTTATGCCAGTCGCTTTCAAAGAAGCGTTCCGCATGCTTTATCATGGCACGCTGATATACTCTGGAAAATACACGTTAGAACGTGCTGAAGAAGCACTGACTAAAGGTTGGGCAGATCTGATCGGGTTTGGCCGCTCTTTTATTGCTAACCCCGATCTACCCTACCGTCTTGCCAATGGGCTGGAATTAAACCAGCCAATAAAAGAAAAATTTTTCGGTGGTAGTGAGGAAGGTTATACTGATTATCTGGCGATAAGCGAATAAAAATATATCTCTTCAATTTTCAAGCTATCTCTTGGTGGCTTTATATTCCAGCTCCTTCGGGAGCTGTTTATTCTTCCACATCTGAAATCAATATTTTCAACGAGGTAACGCGATAAATCCCTCTTCCAGCCCGTGAACTTCCATACCTTCCGGCATAGCTTCCCCGATAGTTACCCGACGAGATACAGCCGGGCTTTTTAAATTCGGACGCCAGGTTACGGTTACTTGTCCATTGCTATCGTGAGTTAATGCTTTTTCTGGCACAACAGTACCCCGTTCATTGCGATAAGTAATAATATTCACTTTGGCACTCATACCAGGTCTGATGGGGTAACCCTGTTTCATGGGTGAAGTCACTTTAATCACAACGTCATAATAAATCGCCGAACCGGGGTTGTCGTTATTCACACTTTGCATGGCAATAGTTTCAATTTCACCATCCAAAGGGTGATCGGAAAACCCCTCTCCGCTAATTTTTACTGTCTGCCCTTCTCTGAGTTTGGCGAGATCAGTTTCTTCAACTTTTGCCAGTACCTGATACTGTGTTGTGTCCATCACTTCCAGTAAAGGCATCCCATCGGTAACCCGCACGCCGGTCTGAATCGTTAATAACTTCCCCTTTTCTCCCTGTGCTGCTCTGAGTATGACACCGGAAAATGGCGCTTTGATTTCTTTACGGGTGTATTGTTCCTGTAGCGCCTGATAGCGGCTGGTTGCATTTTGCAGCTCCATCTCTGCAACACGTACATTGCTAGCGCTTCCTTTTTGTCGGGTTGATACAAGATCATCCTTTACAGAAGCGAGCTCCGTGAGTTGCCGACGAAGTTGCTGCTCAAGGTTTTCTACTTCCATTCGTGGAACGATACCTCGTGAAAAAAGCGCCTGTGTTTTTGCCAGATTATTTTTTAATTCCATCACCATATGATTCGCATTTTCGACATTTCTTCTGGCCCGGATGACTTCCTGACTGTTTTCCCAATCACGCAATTGTTCAACGGCAAATGAGGCTTTAATCATTTCAACCTGCGCCTGCCGAAGTTCAATATCCAGCTTGCGGGTGTCAAGTATCACTAATGTCTGGCCAGCTTTCACTTGTTGCCCTTCTTTGACCAAGACTTGTTTGATAATGGCATCAAATGGCGCAGGGATAGTTTCGAGACGCCCGGATTGCAGCTTGCCGACCAGACCTAATTGCTTTTCTATCAGGTTGTGTTTTACTTCAATCCACTGTACTGATCCCTGATCTGACGATTCTTTTGAGGACAAATACCCTGAGAACAATAAGGCAAAAAAACAAATTACTATGACAAGTACGCCAACGATGGCCCATTGATAACGTTTAGTCATTGAGAACGATCTCCCAGCTTTCCAGTGTCGTGCCAAGAATTTGATCCAGTTCGGCCTGAGCATTGAGATAGTGGATAAGTGTATTCAGGCGTGCATTTTCGGCATTTCTCAAGTCGGTTTCAAAACTCAGAACCTGAAAGTTACTGGATCGCCCTGCCTGTAATTTTTCCTGTTCAATTTCGAGTTTCTTTTGAGAAAGTGAACTGGCTTTTATTGCTAGTTGATATTCCTGCCAGCGTGATTCTGTATCCCGGATGGCATTGATGACTTTTTGTTCCAGATTTATTTTGGCCTCTTCCAGATGTAACGCCTGCTTCTGGACTTCTACTCTGGCCTGAACTTCCTCTTGTTTCCGGGTCATATCACCGATTGGAATATCCAGTTGTATACCCACATAATTTTCCCAGTTGCGGGCCTCAGAAGAGGATGAACGATACTGGGATGTTCCTCCAACCAATGATAAATCCCAGAGCTGGTTATCTCTGGCCTGCAATAATTGAATATCTGCCGTTTTTGCGGAAAGTAACTGGATCAGATAACCCGGCTGCTGAGCCTGCGCTTTTTTAATGGATTGTTCAACATTTAAACTGACGTGAGTACCTTCCAGCGTATCAGTCGCCTGGATAGGGGTTTTAAGGCTCAAGGCAAGTAACTTAAGTAATGCCAGCTTTGTAGTATGCACATTGTTTTCAGCCTCTTTTGCTGATAATTCCTGCATGGCCAAATCAGCCTGCGTCTGTATGATATCTGTCTGAGCCATTCTGCCGGCATCAATCAATTCTTTGTTCGTCTCCACTAATCTCTGCATACGCTTAAGGGAAGCGATGGATAATGCCTGTTGCTCCTGAGCACGAAGTAACGCATGGTATGCCAGAATAATTTGCGTGATGGAATCGGAAATAGTTGCTTTTAGATTCAATCGGTTGGTTTGTTCCCGAAGTTTTGCCAGTAAGATTGGGGCATTATTAATATCGGTTCCTGCTCCCCGTAAAAGAGGCTGTATCACAGAAATACTTGCGCCATCATTGTGAAGTTTGTTTATCCTTGAGTTATTGTTCTCACGTGTCCAGGAAAGTGTGAAACGCGTTCCCAAAGGAGTGAGCAATGTGGCATTCGGAGAAAGGCTAGTTTTCCTGAAACTTGAATCCTGACTTTTACCTGCAATGTAACGTCCACTTAGCTGTAATTTGGGGGTGAATCTATCCTCTGCCACCCGTAAATCAAATTTTTGCGCAATGCGATCCAGATAAATACTGCGGATTGCATAGTTATTCCTTAAACCAAGCGATATCGCGTCACTCAACGACAAGCCGATCACTTCTCCAGAAGTTTCCCGGCTAAGACTGTAATCAGGTTCTGATAAAACCCATCGTCCCTGTTCAGATGCAAAGGTTCCTGTTTGAGTAAAACAGAAAAACAAAGTCAACGAGCTATAAAGGAAATATTTTTTAATCATCACGTAATGCCTGTACCGGTTCCATTTGAGAGGCTTTATGCGCGGGATAAAAGCCGGAGATAAGCCCCGCTACGATTGAACTCCCTATTCCTAATGGAATAGATAAAGGAGCCAGAGAAAATGACCAACCAGAATAAAGAACAAAAAGAAAGGCGACGATGACACCGACTAACGCACCTAGGATTGCGCCGGCAAAAGTCAGTGCCGCAGCTTCATACAAAAAAAGACGCCGGATATCTTGAGTTCTTGCCCCTAAAGCCATTCGCAACCCAATCTCTTTTCGCCGGGCCGAAACGTTCATCAGCATCACATTCGAAATCGCAATGCCGCCAGTGAGCAGCGAAATGCCGGCTAACCCAATCAACATAAAAGAAAAGGTTTTACTTTGTTCTGTCTGCCCTTTCAGTAATTGCTGAGCAACCCGAACATCAATGTTAACCTCTGGAAACTTACGTTTGAGCAACGCCAATAAATCTTTTGCATCGGTTTCTGTGGTTGCGTTTGTTATGGTACGGGCGATGATGCCGTTCAGATCAATATTGGATGAGATTTTTCGCATGGCATTGATAGGAGCAACCACAACCGAATCCAGAGAAAAAGGAAAGATGGGGTTTTGCCCTTTTACATCGAAAATGCCAATTACAGTGTATAAATAATTGCCAAGCTGAATCTGCTTGCCAATTATACGGAATGGGTCCCCTTCACCAAGGGTAACCGCGACTTCATTGCCAATGACCAAATAAGGCGAGTGCTGATCATAATCAGAGATGAACCGGCCATAACGAAGTCGCAACTGCATAACTTCCTCCAGTTCCGCAGAAGAACCTATCACGGTAAATGTTTCTGTTTTCCCATTATATCGACCAGAAGAAGGAGAATAGATCCACGGTGCTGTTGAAGATAAACCAGGAATAGCCGCTGTCAGATCGGCCATGTTAAGTGAGTTACTATCAATTCCATGATTATATGAGTAAAAATTTGTTGTAATGACATTGATATCCAGCCCACTGAACATCTTTAACGCAGCCAGTGTGGCGTTATGTCCGGTATTCACAAATGCCACAATAGACGCACAACCAATAGCAATCCCGGATAAAGCAAGCAGAGAACTTTTCCCTGTTGCCATTAAGTTACGCCAGGCTTCTTTCCACATCATTAATACCGACATGCCATAGTTGCCGGACTGACGATTATCATGCATGTGTTGTCATCCTTTTGGTTTCATGCAACTGACCATCAATCATGCGTAATTCGCGCTGCATATGGTTTGCAACCATAGCATCATGGGTTATTACAACCAGCGTCATCGCGTTTTCTGTGTGAAGAGAAGAAAGCAGCAATAAAATTTCTTCTGCCGTTTGTTGATCCAAATTACCGGTCGGTTCATCAGCCAGCAGTAATGAAGGTTCTCCGACCAATGCCCTGGCAAGCGCCACCCGTTGACGTTGCCCGCCGGATAAATCTGCCGGATAATGCATGGCACGGTGTGAAAGCCCTACCAAGTTCAGTTTTTCTCTGGCAATTTTATGGGCCTGTGAGGCAGAAATACCACGGTAAAGAAGCGGCAGAGCGACATTTTCTGTCGATGTCATTCCGGCCAACAAATGAAAACTTTGAAAGACAAAACCAATTTCTTTATTACGCATTCTGGCACGAAGATCAGCATCGGCTGTTGACATATCAACGCCGCAAAGAAAATATTCCCCCGAAGTGGGCTTATCCAGCAGACCGAGAATATTCAGTAATGTGCTTTTGCCTGAACCCGATGCGCCAACAATAGCGCAACTCTGACCGGCAAAAATTTGTGCAGTGATATTTTTCAGAATCGATACTTCGCCCTCCCCTCCATGTTGATAAACACGGGTTAGTCCTTGCATATTGATAACAGGTGATATCGGTATTGTGGGATGAAGCAAATTTAAAGTATCCATTATTTTTATAATATCTCCCCGCTTTAATGTCTACATTCATCTTTATTAAAATATCCAGTTTCTGATATCGTTAAGGAATTAATAATCAAGTCACCTAAAATCAATGTTGTTATGGTACATTGAGTTGCAATTATGAATAAATTATTTTCTTTGCGTAAATAATAGTAGAATCATTGTTGATCATAAAATATGATAATAGAGATTAGATTTCTAATCCAGAATATAAAAATATAGCTAATTTCTAAATTTTAAAATTGTAACATCATCATATGATGTTTTATATTTACGCGAGTTATCAAAAACAATTTGATCATTAATGTATTTAAACTACAAATTTTAAAACTATTACAGGAGAATGCTTATGTTCAAGAAATTATTGACAGTTGGGGCATTGGCTGTGGGTGTTTTGTTGAGTAGTAATGCAATGGCACTAAATAATTGTCAGGTTGAAAACGTACCAAAACATCTTACCGGTAATCTTTATGAAATGTATGTTGTTAACCCAACAAATAATTTCGCAAATACCTTTGAAAGGTATGGTATCACATGGTATTTTAAAGGAAAAATTGGGAATGGAGAGTGTAGATATAATACCGGAAGGAAAGCCTATCAAGCTTATTATCAAGGAAGAAAATACTAATTCACCAGAGAAAATTATTATCATAATAAATTTATGATGCATATAAACCCCGTTTAAAAAAACGGGGTTTTGGATATTATAATGAACGATAATATTCCCGATTTTCCATTATTATCTGGTTTTAAATTTTTTATAACGCCACCTAAATTTCCAATATAAGATAAAAAACAAAAAATTTACAAATTTTAAAATTGTAACATCATCATATGATGATTTAGATTTAACGCGCATTATCAAAAACAATTTGGCAATTAATGTATTTAAGTTAAAATTTAAAAACTATTACAGGAGAATGTTTATGTTCAAGAAATTATTAACAGTTGGGGCATTAGCAGCAGCATTGATCGGCGGAATTGGAACTGCATCGGCAAAAACATATTGTAATCCTGAGGAGCCAGGATATGTTGCAGGGGGTAAATATTATAGATATCTTACTAATCCTTATAATAATTTCGCTAATGTATTTACGGAAGATACTAAATTTGGAAAAATGACATGGTATTTTAAACAAGGTCTTGGAAGCTGTGAATTGAGTTCTGGATATAATGCTTTCCAAGCTTACTATGAAGGCAGATTACAATAATCGGATAGTTTTATTAAATGGTTCTTTTAAATAAAGACAAATATCAGGATTTGTCTTTATTATGAAAAATGAAGCTTTCCAAAGCTAAGATATTTAATACAGTTCGTTGAAGTTTATTTCAGCTGAAAGTTATAATATTTTGATAGGAGAATGTTTATGTTCAAGAAATTATTAACAGTTGGAGCATTAGCAGCAGCATTGATCGGTGGAATTGGGACTTCATCGGCATTTCAAAGCTGTCCGAGTGAGAGAATACTGTCTGAATCACCTCCGTTTACAAAATATGTTGTTAATCCTTATAATAATTTTGATAATGTATTTACTCAGTATGAGTCTTATATTGGAAAAACGATTACATGGCGTATTCAATCTTCTCCTGAAATTTGTAAAACCAATAGTGGGAATATGGCTTACTTCGCTTTATACAGCGGTAATTGAAGTTATGTAAAAATCCGCCTTCATAGAAGGCGGATTTAACGCTGCCTGCTAAAATGGGGCTAAAAGTCGCTATAAATATCCTTTTATTCCTGCTTTTTTATTAAACCCAAAACCATCTATTTCTTATTAATACAGAGAGTAAGAGAAATATTTTAACGTAATTCCTCTACGGTCAAATCCCTATGGGAATGTTAGGTATTATTTACAAAGTGTTAAACCAGTAGCTCCTCGTTGTGGTAAAGGATATATTGCTTACTATGAAGGTAAGAAAATATAAAATCCTCTGGATAGCCTCTTATTAGAGGCTTTTTAGCGGAATTTTACTTTATGTCAATTTATCCTATATCCTTTTGCTAATCATCCTCGACATATGGTTATCAGGTTGAAATGGCTCCTTACTCTAACCGATGCAAACGCACATTGATTTCATCAATATAAAATTGCTTTAATTTTTCCGTTGGATGAAACGACTGGAATGCCTTACAGCAGGATGAATCTATTGATAAAATTTCCCTGCTTATGGCTTGGCCAGAAACAGAATATTTCACAGAAAAAGAATGAGCAGCACTGATGTTAGTCGAGACGGTAACTACCCGCCTAAATCAGGCGGGCATATAAATGATATTACTGCCCTTATTTAATCTTCCCTAATTCAGTTGTTCGCTAACAGACGGCGCTAAAGTTGATCTTTGCAAAAACAATCAGTAATCTGAGAAAAATAATTGAATAAAGTGCAAAAATGAAAATTACACTGGAAGAAATGCAGGTGTTTATTGCTGTGGTAGACAGCGGTTCAATAACTGCTGCTGCCGAACGACTGGATCTTACTATTTCCACTACCAGCCGGGCTTTGTTACGCCTTGAAGAGAAAATGGATAGTACCTTGTTATACCGAACTACCCGACGGATCAAACTCAGCGAAGAAGGCGCCGCATTTTTACAAAAAGCGCGTGAAGTGGTGAAGCTTGCGCAAGAAGCGGAAGAAGTGTTGATAAGCCACAAGAATATTCCTTCTGGTACTCTACGAGTGGATGCATCTACTCCCTTTCTACTCCACGTCGTTACACCGCTGGTTGCTCAATTTCATGAAATCTATCCGCAAATAACACTGGAACTGACCAACTATGAAGGTGTGACCAACTTACTGGAAAAGCACACTGACATTGCCTTTCGTATTGGTTCGCTGACGGATTCTTCCCTGCATGCCACATTGTTAGGTCATAGTCAGTTACGTATTCTGGCAAGTCCTCTCTATGTACAGCGCTATGGAGAGCCTAAAACGGTTGAAGAATTACAACAACACTGTTTACTCGGATTTACTGCGCCAGAAAATCTCAATGAGTGGCCACTGTACGACGGTGATAAGAAGGGTTTTAAAATTACGCCAACAATCGCCGCAAGCAGTGGTGAAATTTTGTGTAACCTGGCTCGAAAAGGTGTGGGCATAGTGTGTTTGTCTGATTTCATGACTCATGAGATGAGAGAAACAGGAGAGTTTAAACAAATATTACCTCACATCACTTTCGAGCAAAAACAACCGATTAATGCAGTCTATTACCGTAACCAAACACTTTCCCCGCGTTTACGCTGCTTTATTGATTTTATTAAAAGCTATAGTTCAAGCCTTAATCGGTTGTGACATTAGTTATTGTCTACAAAGTGTAGTTGATTATTATCATCACAAATAAAAATGGAACCTTTATCTTTTTTTCCTCAATTTATAAGTGAGTGACATTTCAATGCATAAACTTAACTCATTTTTGGGCAAATTATCTTTTGGATCTAAAACTATCGCCCGATTTTTTGAATAAGTCAGTTCAGGAAAAAGAGTTCTAAACGTATCAATCAATGTGGTTTGGCAGTGAAAAAAGATAGCTATACGTGAATCACTAAAACGACCTAATCGGATGGTTGTTCCTTATCGTTAATAACGGCACTTGATATAACTCAGGGTAATGCTCAAATACAGAGTGAACTTGGTTACTTTGAAATTCTGTCATAAGATTGCTACCTTATCCGTTAATTTGTGTATTGTGGCTATCTCACATCACTTTATCTTAATTAGAATGGTCAGGATATTATGAAAAAAATACTTATTTACATCGTATTTGTTTTAACTTCAATGTCTATGCAATCTATGGCTGAAGAGACCACATATAGTTTACGGGGAAATGATGGCAAAGAAATTACTTATTATTTGATAAAAAGAAATAGCATACCTTCTGAAAATCTTCTTGTTCTGATTCAGGGTTCTGATTGTAACAGTGTTATCAATAACCGGAAAATGATAGAAAATTTTGATGCTACTTTTCCTGAGAATGATATTCTCTTAGTAGAAAAAGCAGGGCTTGATAGCCGTATTGGAAAAAATGGGATTGAAGTTAATGATTCGGCATGTCCACAGATATATATTCAGAATGATTCGCCATCAAAACGCGTTAAAGATTATCTTGCCGTATTAAATCAATTAAAAAACAAATACCGCCATATTGTCCTTATTGGAGGAAGTGAAGGCGCTCTTGTTACCAATATGATAGCGTCTGATGCAGATTTTATTACTGCTGCGATTTCGATTAATGGTGGTGGGCGTTTTTTTATTGATGATGTTATCCATAGCATCAGGCGTGAGACTCCGGCAGAAATGTCCGATGAAGCAGTTAACAGTTTTAGAACTTTTGCGGAAGCAGCAAAGAAAAATAACTTACCCGCTGGCATGGTAGTCAGTGGACATGGTGCAAACTGGTGGTATGAATCATTATCCATTGATAATCAGAGATTGATCCAATCCAGTAAAATACCATTATTGGTTATCCAGTGTATGAGTGATAATAATACTGATGCGGCTGGAATACTAAAGGTGATGGCAGCTATTGATAATCCAAAGGTTTCTTTTAAGACTTATGATGGGTTAGATCACTTTTTCAAAGATAATGACGGAAATTATCATGCTGCAATAATTACTAAAGATATTAAAAACTGGTATCAGTTACAAAGCAAGGGCGCTGTTGAAAACAGTAATTAATCATCGTCCTAGATTATGAATATAGGGTAGTAATGCGAAAACAGTCATCTTATGTAATCACTTAGATGACTGTAATTTTTTGTTTTCTAATTACATTACTTCAATTAATCATCAGAAATTTGCACTATTGTTATTCTGTTGGTTGCAAAGGTACTTATGTCCTTCAGTTAACTGACTGTAGAATTGCTCACTATCTGTTACTTTTAATATCTGACAAAGATCAGACCAGCCTGTTTCATTACTGCGCTCTAAAGGAGAGAGATAAAATAGATAACCCCCTTGTCGTGTCTGAAAAAAAGACTACCTTATTATTTTCCGTTCTGAGCGCCAAGTGATTGATGAAATAACATTCACGGTTATCTTTCCCTGCTAATAGAGTAATAATTCCATGAACGCCTAATGAAGATAAAATGTATTTAGTATACAGCGAGAGGAAACCATTAAGAACATCTATATGGAAAGTACTGTCCTCAATAAAAACATATAGTCATTATGCAATGTCGAATAATTTTCAGCTAATATCCTTATAAAATTTAAGGTAAAAATAAGAGGTAGGAGTTAAGAAATTAAATTATAATTTCTGTTTATCAAGCAAATAATAAAAATTGAAATTTAATTCTATAAGGTTATCACCTAATATAATTTAAGAAATAATAACGTATTCTACAAACACAATAAGGTAAAAGTGATAATGGAATTGGAAAATATTATAGACACACAAGACAGTAATGTTAAATTGCATATTTTGACTTTAGAAGCATTAAACATGATTAAAACGAAAGATTTTAATCAGTCAACTTCCTCATCTCCACTAGGTGTCGTATCTACCGTATTAAGTATTTTATTAAAACTGACTTACAAAAAATTGACAGAGCCTAAAGAAGTTGATGTTATTGGAATTATTCAGGATACATTAATTAAATATACCAGTGAGTGGTTAGAGTCAGAGTATCAAGCTGTAAGAAAAGATGCAGAAAGCTTACAGGATGCCATCTCCGCTTATCAAAAAAATCCAACAGATGAAGCAAGGCAGCTTATTGTCGTTCGTAATGAGATCGCAATATCCAATATGCGTCGTTTATGTATCCTCAGCATTAACACTGCTAAAAGTCAAAGTATTCCTCAATTATCAAGTATTTGTGCCCTTTCCTGCTTATTGTATTTCTTTACATTAAGAGACACTATAGTTAATGGTGTTGAATGGGGATATTCACCTGATAATCTTGAAAAATACAGTAAATCTCTGGCTGAGCAAGCGGATATTATGTTTAATGATATCCTCATTGCTGCTATTAATAATTATAATGGTGATGATCTTTACGAGCCACAAACACAGGCAAAACGTTCAATGATATATTGGACAAGTGACTATACTAATATACAATCCCATTTAACTTTTGGTGCACAAAGAAAGCCATCGCGTGTTTGTTTAGATCCAAATGATACAGATAATTTATTTATTGACCATAACTATAATAATATTTTCCTCGGTGATGTATTCCTCAATGGTGGTAGATCATCTGATAACGGAGGTTATAATTATCTCTCAGCAACAGAACCGAGAAGTTATGATCATGGCCCGACTACAATCACATTACAGGTCAAGTCAGCAGGCCGCTATCGTTTACGCATGTATTATGCTTATATGACAGATTCGCTCAGTTTTAATTATGAAGTCAAAATGAAGCTGCAACAATCTCGTCTTATTTTTGATCAAAACATCAAGTTCTTTGAAGAAAGAGTGTTAACACCTTATAAAGCAGGTTCAAACTACGGGCCGGTTATATATCGAACAACTGAGGTTGATTTAGAAGCAGGGACTTTAGAGTTAACATTACATGAAGATAATTATATATCTGGTAATGGATTCATTCAGCATATTGAGTTCTTAGGTCTATAAAGTAGCAGACTCTAATAAAGCATGAGAGTTACCAACTTAAATTTAAATTTTTTAATCAAAGTTGGTAACTTGTTTATTTTTAAGTAGAAATTTTAAACTTTATTTTGAGCTAATCTGTTTCAGATCCTACTGAGTAGGTTATATTTTTTTAATATTTCTTTAACTCTGTCTTTAGGAATAGAATAGGAAGTATTACCATTTCTACCAACCATTGTTTTGGCTGCGAACATCGCATTAATGATGGCTTCTTCCGTTGCATTTATGGTTGCTTCATATAACGGGTCCAGTTTGTCATTTGGCAATATTTCCACTGTTTTTATCTCCTCTCTGGAAAATGCACCATTATTTGCAGTGGAAAATGCAATAAATATTTCACCACTGGTATTACGGGCTATGCCACCTACCTTTGCAAGTCCAAGAGAGACCCTTTTAGCTATTTTTTCCAATTGATGAGGCGCTAATGGCGCATCTGTAGCTACCACAACTATTATAGATCCAGCATCTTTTATTTTTTTCTTATCCCCATGGTATATTGGGGTAATATCTTGGATTTCTTTACCAATTGGAACTCCTGAGATAATAAGATCATCTCTAAATCCAAAATTCCCCTGAACAAGCACCCCGACAGTATATCCTCCATCTGTTTTGTCTAAAATTCTTGATGAAGTGCCTGTTCCCCCCTTAAATTGAAAGAGGTTCATTCCGGTTCCGCCACCGACATTACCTTCTTCTATAGCTCCTGATTTAGCACTATTCAACGCATGGTATACATGTTCTTTTTTTACATGCATACCGTTTATATCATTTAATATGCCATCCCATGTTTCTGTAACCACAGGTAGTATCCAAAATAAATCATCCTTTAATGGTGATATTAGATTGTTATCAATCATCCAGCTAATTGTTGAGTCTCTGACAACACCGACACTATGCGTATTGGTTATTAATATCGGGGTTTCCAGAAAACCACTTTCCTCAATCCATTGACTGCCTGTCATTTCTCCATTTCCATTTAAAGAGAATATACCGGAAAATACCGGGCTAAAATTTATTCCTCTGGGTAATATCGCTGTTACACCTGTTCTTACCGGGCCTTTGCCAACTTCTAATTTTCCATTTCCCTCAATGATAGTTGAATAGCCAATTTTTACACCATTCACATCGGTAATCGCATTATATTCCCCGGTTGTTCCAGAGAAAGGAATACCGTAATCTCTGGCTCTAACCTCATTGGCCAGAGAATTTGATGCTATCATTGTCGAAATAAATAAGATTAATATTTTCAATATTTTCATGCTGTTGATAAATACTCCTTGTTATAATAAATTAATCTTAATATTAAATTTCATAATCATTATGAGCTTTGTTTTTTAGGTTTATTTTCACCATGAGTAAACTAAATAATTTTCCTGCAACGGTAAACAGTTTCACGGAAATGAACTATTTTATAAAAAATCATGAAGTTAATTATTTTTGATATTTATAGAATTGAGTTACAAAAAGAATGATAAAGAAGGAGAAGAAAAAATATGGCGGCCACACTGAAACAACTCAATTAAGCCGCCTGTCAGCATTAGATTAGTAATTCGCTTTCGGCCAGTCGGTATAACCTTTTGCTCCATTACCATAATAGGCGTCATGATTGACACTGGTCAGTTCAATGTCATAACGCAAACGTTCGACCAAATCAGGGTTGGAAATAAACGGACGACCAAATGCAACCGCGTCAACTTTTCCTTCCGCCCGGCGGGAAATAGCCATTTCCAGATTGTAGTCGTTATTGCCGATGTAAGCACCTTCAAACCATGACCTTAATTTATCTAAATCAATGCCTTCAGGAATCACACGGTCTTTTTTTGTAGTCCCTTCAACAAAGTGCAGATAAGCCAGTTTGAACGGGTTGAGTTGTCTAATCAGATAGCCATAAGTTGCCATTACATCACTATCAAGCGGTGTGTTTCCTACTTCAGTTGTCACTGGGGACAACCGAATAGCAACCCGACCACTACCCCAAACTCCGGTGACAGCTTCAACAACCTCCAGAACCAAGCGAACTCGGTTTTCAATAGAACCGCCATATTGATCAGTACGGTGGTTAGTTGAATCACGTATGAATTGTTCCAACAGATAGTTGTTGGCTGAATGGATTTCTACACCGTCGAATCCTGCCCGTTTGGCGTATTCAGCAGCATGTTTGTATTGCTCGATAATGCCGGGGATCTCATTGGTTTCCAGTGCGCGTGGCATGGAAACTTCCTGCATTCCATTCTCAGTGTAAACATTACCACCGGCTTTAATGGCAGACGGTGCTACCGGCGGTTCTCCGTTAGGTTGCAAATCGACATGAGAACAACGCCCGACATGCCACAATTGCATCACCATTTTGCCACCAGCAATGTGAACAGCATCGGTGACTTTTTTCCATGCAGCTACCTGCTCTTCTGTCCAGATACCGGGAGTCATCGCATAGCCGCGTCCCTGTAGGGAAATATTGGTTGCTTCTGAAATAATCAGACCTGCACTGGCACGCTGAACGTAATATGTTACGTTGAGTTCATTCGGAATCCCTTCCCTATTCACACGGCTGCGTGTTAACGGTGCCATAACTATACGATTAGCGAGTTCAATTTCTCCTAGTTTAGTGGGTAAAAAAAGATCAGTACGAATGCTATTGTCAGACATAAGATTTCCTTTTTTAATAACAGACCAGTCGTCTACTGCTTGAATTCAGAATTTTTCCCTTGGTTTTCGAAAGAAAAGCAATATATAAATCACATAATCATAAATATTAATGCTATTTTGACAAAATTTGTTTATAACATCTCTTAGTTAGAATGTAACCAGGAAACAGTATGGGATTTTCACCACTTATCAGAGTATTATCAGCAAGCGATGTTTCAGAATATCAAAAGCTTAGATTCGAAGCTCTACGTTCTGATCCTGATGCTTTTGGTTTAACATATGAAGAAGAGCATACCAAAAGTGAACAAGAATTTATCACTATATTAACTGATTCTCTGGTGTTAGGTGCCTATTTAAATAGTGAATTAGTTGGCATGATCAGGTTTCAACGAGGTACTGAGTATAAAAATTTACATAAAGGAACTATTTGGGGTTTTTATGTTAAACCTGGCTGTCGAGGTTTGAAAATAGGAGAAAAACTTATTGAAAAATTGATAGTTCTTCTGGAAGGAAATATTAGACAAGTATCATTAGCTGTTGTTGAAGAAAATGTCTCAGCGATAAATTTATATAAAAAATTTGGTTTCGAAATATTTGGCATTGAGCCCATGCCACTAAAAAATGACTCAATATACGTTAATATGGTATTGATGTACCTGATAATGTAGGTATCTATTTTTAACAACTTAATTCTTAATTAAGAATGATAAATTTTGGTGTTGAGTGAATTTCCGACAAAGACATTATGGGTAGCGTTGATATTGAAATATTTTCCTTATTAAAAAGCAAAATAGGTAGTACTACCTCTCTCTTGGTACACCTGTCATTCATTCAACAAACATCGAAACCAGGAAAAAATTCATGAATGCTTTACCTATTGTGGCCATTTTATTGATGTTATTTTCTTGTTTAGTGAATGCTGATGAAGTAAACACAGACTTAGATAAGAAAAATGAAGCAGCAACTGCGCGTTTCTTCAGTAATCTGATTGAGACTAATAATCCGAATATTGCAGAACTGACTATGGCAATGAGAATGATGCCTAAGGGTGCAGATATTCATCTTCATTACTCTGGTGCAATGTTTGTAGAGAGTTATCTTGATTGGTTAGGGGATAAAGGATATTGCATTTATGATAGATCTGAGCCGAAACTTAAAATAGAGATTTATCAGGTAGAAACACGTCAGAAAAATCAACTCCCGGAGGAAAGCCAGCAATTTTGTCTCAATAAGGATGAGATCATCGAAAATAATATCTTCTACCGAAAATTATTGGCAGTATGGTCAACCAAAGATTTCTACAACCATTATGAGATACAGAAAGCTCCAGATCAGCACTTTTTTGACACCTTTAATTATTTTAGTTCGTTAGCAAATCAAGATTTAAGGGCTGGATTTACTAAATTAAAAGATCGGGCTAAATATGAAAATGTTCAGTATTTGGAAATTATCTTACAAGAAGCACCTTCTGTTGAATACCCAGATCTTGCGAAAGTGCTTGATACATTAGATCCAAATGCCGATGAAAACGTCGTTTTCGCAGCGTTGGCTCCCTATGCAGAGTTTATGGCTAAGGACCCAAATTTTACGAAAAGTATATCTAACTACATCCAAACTGGAGAAGCTGCGATTTCTGGCATGGACGATGATAAATTTCGTGTTCGAATTCAAGCCTATGCTTATCGTGATGAGCCACGCGCTATTGTATTCTCAAGTTTATATTCGGCATTTTCAGCAGCACATATCAGCAAAAAGATTGTCGGTGTGAATATCGTTGGGGCGGAAAATGATTACATCTCAATGCGTGACTATAAGTTGCACATGTTAATGTTTCGGTATTTAAAAATTCTTTTCCCTGATGTCCATTTATCTCTGCATGCAGGGGAGCTGGTTAACGGAATGGTTCCACCAGAGGAGCTGGCAAATCATATTCAATATGCTGTAGATATCGCAGGAGCTGATAGGATCGGTCACGGCGTTGCTATCGCCAGGGAGGAGAATGCGTTGGAATTACTCCGCATACTGAGAGAAAAGAAAATACCTATCGAAATAAACCTGACAAGTAATGGCTTTATCCTTGGAGTGAAAGGAAACAACCACCCGATAAAACTTTATCAACGTCATGGCGTTCCTTTCGTGATATCAACTGATGACCCTGGGGTGCTTCGTAGTGACTTAACTCAGGAATTTGTAACCTTTGCCATAAACTACAAACCATCATATGCAGATATCAAAAAAACGGTGTTTAATAGCATTCAATACTCTTTTCTAACCCCAGAGGAAAAATCGACAGCGTTGGAGGATCTGCGAGTCAGGTTTTTGGTTTTCGAATCAGAGATCGCAAGGATAGAGAAATCGCTGCACAAAAATGCGCGTTAGGTTAGTTTAGCTGGATTAATCTCAAGTCGGTGTTTGCGCATATAAAAGATCGGCTGCACGATTACACAGCTCTGTAAATATAGCAATTTCGCCCTGAGACATATTAGCAGCCACAATATCAGCCATATTGTGGCTGCTGGATTCTGCCCGCTGTAAAAACATTAATCCCTTCTGGCTTAATTTAGTCACCAATTCACGTTTATCGCTTTCCCCTGCTTCCTGTTCAATGAGTTCTTTATCTTTCAGTGCTCGCAGGATTTTAGATGTTTTTGAACGGGTAAAACCAAGTTTTTCGCCAATAACACTGGGTCTTATGGGTTGATATTGTCGAAGTAAATATAAGGTATCATATTGTGCCCAAGAGACACCTTCCGGATTTGTAATGGTTCTTCTTGCAACAAGAACACACTGGAGTCTGCTCAATGCATCTTCGAAGGGGGTTATTACCGCATTATAAGTATTCTGATTATCCGTTTTCATATGACCTTCTTATATAACCTGAACTTTGGATGCAACTTGAAATCCACATGGCATATATACGGCTAGAAAACAGTAAAAATCAAGGAAGAAAATTGCTTCACAGTTACTTATATTCCGGTTCATATTTTTTGTCCATAAAATAAGCAATCAATTTCGTAAAAGTTCTTACAGTGATATCCGGAAAATCAAATCCACAATTTCTAATCATCTGATGTGTCATTTGGTTGTTATAGGTATTGTTACCAATAGTCAAAGTTTGTTCTTTAAACAGATGAACTAATGAACCTAATGCTACATCATCGCCATTAACAACCATTTTTTCGAGTTTTTCCAACCAAACTGACTGAGAAACAGTTTTGATGTTATACCCTTTGTGTTTCAGTGCCAGATACACCGGGGTAAAGTCAGTACCTTTAGGATGAAATAAATGGAAGTTATGATGACCGGGTATTTTATTGGAAACTGATAATGTCACAATGACTTGGCTGACAAAATCAACAGGCAATAGATCTGTATTTAATAATTCTGGGTATAGCGCAATTCCCATTTGGATAAAACTTTTAATCTGACGCCACAGAAAGTCATCTTCCTGACATGCACCAGTGACACTGTCACCGGATATTCGCCCTATTCGGTAAACATTGATATCGACACCTTGAGTTCTGGCTTGTTGTATATATTGTTCAGCTACCCATTTACTTTGAGTATAACCAATAGATAGTGAATCCGGGTGATCAGGAAAACAATCCTCTGTAATGGGTTGATTAGGATAGTCTGATGAAAATACAGCGATAGTAGAAATGTATTCAAGTTTCTTGTGTTGGTGGTGACAACAGAAGTTAATGATTTCTACCGTACCATCTACATTTGTTCCTTTAACAGAACTGTATGGGAGGACAAAATTAATATGAGCGGCTGCATGATAGATTTTAGCTACTTGCTCTGACAATAACTGATATTCTTCCTCATTTAAGCCAAATCTGGTTTCAGCAATCTCCCCTACCACAATTTCAACACGGGAAAAATCAATTTCGATACCATAACGATGAGCATTTTTTATTATACGGTTTAACCCTGTACTGCTATCTGTTGCCCTGACTAAACAAAATACTTTACCAGCCAGTTGCTGAAGTAACGAACGAAGAAGATAGATACCTAAAAAACCCGTTGCTCCGGTGAGTAATACACCATCACTTTCCGATAGGCTTAGTTGCTGAACAGAAGTCCAATCGTGCTGTATGGATGCGTCATTAATGAATGTATTCTGCATTTCGTTATTGTTTTTTTGATTATTATTCAGATAGATATCAACAGAAGCGGCCATGTCACGTAAAGTAGGAGTGCTGAACAGTAACTTGAGTGGAAAATCGGCATTAAATTGTTTGCGCAATAAATACACCAATTGTGTTGCTGACAGTGAATGTCCTCCGATATTGAAAAAGTTATCTCCTGCTTTAATTTGCCGGTTTGGCAGAACTTTTTGCCAGAGTGATTTTACTTTTTGTTCAATTGAAGTCAGACGTTCCTCAGAGATACTACTATTTTCAAGCTTATCTGCTGCAAAATCTGACAATTGGTTTATCCCGATACCATTTATCTCAACATCATGTAATGCCCTACGATCAATTTTTCCACTTGGAGTCGTTGGAAGATCAGATAAAAATACAAACTCATTTGGGATCATGTAATCTGGCAGATGAGTACGTAATTCAGTTAATAGCCCGGCGCGCGCTAATGTCGCAGTTGTGGTTGCCACTATGAAAGCCACCAGCATTTTGTTACCTGCGGTGTCTTCTTTGCCAATAACAGCAGACACTTTCACACCATCCAATGAATTGAGTACCGCTTCTATTTCTGATGGTTCAATCCTGAATCCACGAATTTTTAACTGATTATCCAGACGTCCAAGGTACGTGAATGTATCATCAGATTTTAGCCTTACCAGATCACCCGATTTATAAGCATGTTGGCTAAGTACACCTGGCCAGCTTCCGGTTAGAAACCGCGTTTGGGTTTCATGCTCTTTGTTGTGATAACCGGGAGAAAGAAAGTCGCTGATAATCCAAAGTTCGCCTGTTATCCCTGCCGGAACCATGCGCTTGTGCTCATCAAGCGCGAGCAGGGTAAATCCGGGTAGTGGATATCCGATTGATGCACTATCCCCCCATAGAGATACATTCGTCGGCATGATATAAGCAGAACAGACATGACTTTCTGACGGGCCATAGAGGTTAATCAGTCTTCGGTTAGCATTAAACATACGCTTAATGTCAGAAGTGAGAACCAGTTGTTCACCGGTTGAATAGACTTCTTTAAGCGTCGGCAGTTGAGCTTTATTCATGACGGTTAATTGAGCCAAATGTTGTAGCGCAACATAGGGAAAATATGCGCGGTGAATTCCATTTAACTCAATGACATTTTGCAGATAATGCAGATCCTTACGCTCTTCTTCATCTGCAATATATAATTTTCCTCCGGTGCACAACGTAGCAAATATTTCCTGCACGGAAACATCAAAAGACAGAGACATGTAATGCAGAGTGCAATCACCTTCACTACAGACAGAAATCCCTTTTTGCCATTCCAGCAGATTAGACAATGTCTTATTCAGCAGGCGTACCCCCTTAGGTTGACCTGTTGAGCCAGATGTATAAATGACATATAACTCATCATCCGGTTTACGTTGTACTGATTGCCAATTAACATCCTGTGCGAATACTATTTCATCTAATATCACTCTGGAGATAGATACCGATGTTACTGTAACAAGTTCACTTGTGGTAACGATACAATCCACCGCTGCATCTTGAAGCATATATTCAATACGTTCCGAAGGATAACCAGGGTCAATAGGAACATAGGATGCACCTGTTTTTAAAACGGCCAGTAAAGCAACGATAGAATCTTCATTTCGATTTAACAACAGTCCGACCCGCGAACCGACACCAATGGTGTAATTTGTATAGATAAATTCAGCCAACTGATTGGCCCGATGATCTAACCACCCATAAGACCAATGGCTGTAGCGTGTCATTAACGCAATATGATTCGGGTGATTTTTCGCATACGCTTCGATCTCCCTGATAACACATTGATTACCCGTATCAGAAAATGGCGTACTTGAACGATTAGCGATGTAAAATTGTTCTTCTTGTGTCAGGATCTCAATTTCACCTAGCGTCTTTTCTCCCCATTTCCCTATAGATAAAGTGATTTGCTTATAGAGCTCCAGCCAATATTGTATCGTGTTGCCTTCAAATAGTTCGGCATTAAATTCCATCACTAACTGATTGGATGTTTCTGTTTTAATAAAGAGGGTTAAATCATATTTAGCTGCCTGAATATATTGTTCGGAAAGTCTTACTGGAAAAGGAAAATCCCGGAATACATCATTGGTAGTATCAATCATGACAAGCAGTGTCTGAAACACAGGATTAGCCAATCCAAAGTTTTGACCCGTATCAGCAACCATGTCAGCAAAAGGTAACTGTTTGTTTAAATGAGCCTGAACAAAACGCTCACTCACTGACATTGCAAATTGATTCACTGTAATATCTGCATCTAAATACGACCGGAATGGTAGTGTGTTGACCAAATATCCTACTGTTTCCTCAAAATCAGTGTTATCACGCAGCGTAAAAGGAATACCGATAGTGATATCTTTCTGTCCAGACAGATTATACAGTAAGAACTGCCAACACATGGCCATATACATAAAGGGCGTCATTGCAAGGTTGAGTGCCTGCTGAGATATTTTCAGTACTTCATCATGGCTAAGTTGCAAGTGAAGATAATCTGCTTTAGTTCCTTTGTTCTCTTTTCTGGGAAAATCAGTCGGAAGATCTATCATAGGAGGATAAGGAGTAAGTGTCTGCTTCCAATATTCTTTCATCATGGAAGTTTCAGGTTTGGCTAATAGTTCTTGTTGCCATTGAGTAAATTCCAGATAGCCGGCACCGATTTTCAGATAATGATATTCTTTGTCTCCAAACAATTCACTTCTAAGTAAGTGGCAATAATATTTGAGAATATTTTTTACAATAATACGTACTGAGGGTGCATCGACGATAATATGATGGAAGCAACATACCAGCCAACTCTGTTTTGATTCATCTGTTATCAAGCAGATATCGAATAATGGCCCTTTTGCCAAATCATATTGTTTAGATGCCATCTGTTGAATAACGGTTTCCGGATGAATGATCTCGGTAAGTGTTTTATGGACAATTTGAATATTACCGGGCTGTTCTATGACTTGATAAAGCTGCTTTTGATTAAATGCAAAACGCGTACGTAAAACAGGCGTTATTTCTACAAATTGTGTGATTGCTTTTTCCAGCAAATGATGATCTAAATGTGTCCCTATTTCTACAAGTAATGGGACATTGTAACATTCAGGTTGAATTAATACCTGGTCAAGTAGCCATAATCCTTTTTGCCCTTGAGTACTGGGTATATATGTCCTGCTACTCAATTCAGGTGCATAGTCGATTAAGTTATCAATTAAATTATCTAGTGAGGAAGAAGAAAGGATAATTTGTGTATTCACCGACAGATCTAAGAATTCAGAGAGTAAATCTGCACATCGACTGGCATCATTAGCAGAAAGAATACTTAGATCGTATTCATTACAGTGCCATTTGTTTTCACAATGCCATAGTAAATGCTGTTGTAAAAAGTTATCCAATGTATCCTTAACCGCTTTGTATAAAGTCTCATTTTCCATCTTTTCTCTCCAGCCAATTTTTCCTTAATTGAATTGCTAATTTTTCGACACTACCCGCTGAAAAAACATCAGCAGGAGAAACATGAATCCCAAGTGTTTTGCTGACAAGAGAGGCTAACTTGATTAGATGAAGGGAGTTCACACCTTGTTCCCAAAATAGAGTTGCTGGATCAAGGTTCTTGTAACCCGTAATTTCTTCCCAGATTAAGAGAACCTTTGTTTGTACGGGATCATGTTCAAAGTCATTTTGCTTGTGTCTTCCATCAGCGATAAGCTGAGCCATCTTGAGCCGGTCACGTTTACCATTTTTATTCATCGGTAAGGAGTTAACATGCGTAATTCGTTCTGGAACCATATAAGACGGTAATTTTGAATTCATAAACTCGCGTAGTTGAATGTCGGATAGCGGGCCTGATTTACTCAAATAACAGGCGTGTAACAGCGGTTCATTAGATGTTTGTTCTATAGTTACAATGGCATCTTCTATTTGAGGGTGTGAACGTAATATATGTTCCACGCCTGTGATTTCGATTCTAAATCCACGAATTTTACATATGTGCTTACCCCGCCCCAGTAGTGTGATATTACCAGATTGATTTTTTTTAGCTCGATCGTCAGTGCGGTAATAGCGTTCATAAATACCATTAAGATCTAACCAGACAAAACGCTCTTTGGTTAACACAGGATCTGAGTATCCTTCGGCAAGCCCCGCACCGCTGATACAAAGTTCCCCCGGAATATCCAGCCCACAAATTTCTAAGTTATCATCAAGTACGACCATCTTGACAAGAGGCAATGGACAACCAATAGGTACAGGGGAGTCAGGATCGAGTATTTCGGTTGGTGATACCTCATAAATAGCGGAAAAAGATGAATTTTCAGTACATCCCATTCCATTGAATATACGTCCTTTACCCGCTTTAGCTGCAAATGAAAATAGTCTGGGATTAACAAAATCTCCCGAAACAATCACACAATTAGGTTTATGTAAAGTATCAGGGTAAACTTCTACAAATAACCGAAAGAGCCCGCCGGATAGAAAAAGAATAGAGATATTCTGGCGTTCAATGATGTTATTAATTTCTACTAAATCAGGAACATTTGACGGATAGATAACAAGCGTGGCTCCAGTAAGAAAACTCATCCAAATTTCGCTGGTACTCGCTGCGAATGCGGGGTCCGCAAGCTGTAAATAACGGTCGTTATCTGTATTACCTAATTGGCTGACAGGAATCGCAAGGCGGGATAAACCACAATGACGGATAATAACACTCTTGGGTTTGCCAGTGGAACCTGATGTCAACAATATCATTATTGGATCTGTCGCAATGAGGTTTTCAAATACTACGGGCATATAGCCTAAATCACGCGTTTTCAAAAGCAGGTTTTCTACAGAGATAAATGGGCAATTTATAGGTGTGTTAGTTTCTTTTAATGTGAGCGTCTCATCAGTCTCTGAGATCAGTAAACTAACATCGGCAACCTTAATGCAATCTGCCTGATATTGTGCAGGATTACTATGACTCAGTGGCACGATAACAGCACCAAGCCGGATCACCGCCACCAGCACCAAATATAACTCAAGGCAACGAGTTAACTTGACAGCAATTTTATCGCCTTTCCTAACCCCTATTCTTTGCAAAACAGAGGCTATCTGGGTTGATTGATCCCAAAGTTCACGATATGACAGTATTTCAGAATTAAATACTAATGCTGTTTTATTTGGATATTGATTTACTATATCAAATAAGAGGTCCGGTATAGCATGTAACTGCTCGATATGTTTTGTGATCATGCAGAAACCTCCGCATATTTATATACCCTTCGTCTTTCAAGTTGCCTCTTTGTTGGCTGATCATATTGAAACCCATTGGGTATAATATAAATTAATTCAGATATACTAAATAATTCACTCGAAGCGAAATAATCCTGCTAGATATACCCTGAATAAAATATTTATTTTAATAATCTGAAAAATTTGATAGAACAAAGTCTACAACGCAACTATGAAATCAGTCAAATGACTTTTTTATCATTCAAAAAATAAAATTTTATTAAAACATAATGTTATAAACATTACAAACAACAGTTGCACTTTAAAAATTAACAATATGTGGATAAATAAAAGACTATTTATATTGTTCAGGCAGAATAAATTAATCTATTAATATAAAATGTTTAACGCCAATATTATGAGAAATGGAGTTAAACAATCAGGAAGAGTTTAAATGTAATACTTAAGATAAAACTATTTTTTATGGCAGTGCTGGCGTAAATATTCGGCTGTCAATGAGTCACCCTGTTCAAACATCTCCTGTGGTGTGCCGCTGAACATCACTCGTCCACCATCAGTTCCTGCACCTTCACCTAAATCAATTATCCAATCTGCTTCCGCAATAATGTCTATGTTATGTTCAATGATCAGGACAGAATTTCCCTGCTCTACAAGACGGCGAAATAACTTAATAAGGATCGCCACATCTGAAGGATGAAGCCCGGTTGTCGGTTCATCAAAGATATACATATCACCCTTATTATTCAGGTAAGAGGCAAGTTTCAATCTTTGGCATTCTCCACCGGATAAATGATCAAGAGACTCCCCAAGCCGCATATAACCTAATCCAACATCTTGAATATGAACTAAAGTTGGGTGAATCTGACTATCTCCCTCAAAAAAATTTGTCGCCTGAGCAATACTCATATTCATCAGATCAACAATCGTTTTATCTCTATACTTATAATTTAAAGATTTTTTATTGTATTTCTGCCCCTGACAAGCCTCACAAGGCAAGGTAACAGAATCCATAAAAGCTAAATCAGTTTCAATGACACCTAATCCGTTACACTCCAGACATGCCCCTCTGGCATTGGGTGAAAACCATGATTTGGTCACATTATTAGCCAGTGCAAAGCGTTCCCGAATGTGATCAAAAACCCCGCTCCACGATGCAATATGAGAACGCTTAGAGGTATGCAGAGGTTTCTGGTCGATAACAACCGCATTTATACATTTAGGGACAACCTCCCCCATAATCAGGGAACTTTTACCTGAGCCAGCCACACCACTGACAGCAAGCATGACACCCATCGGTATATCAATAGAAATTTCTTTTAGATTATGCAATATTGCATTTCTTATGGGGAGATAGCCAACGGGTTCTTTCGGGGTTCGGTTGAGATGAGTTATCTGGGATAAATATTTTCCGGTTACTGTCCCGGAGATACGTAAGCCATTAAGATCACCTTGATAAGTAATGGTTCCACCGTTGTCTCCTGCGCCGGGACCTAAATCAACCACATGATCTGCAATTTTGATGACATCGGGATCATGTTCGACCATTAAAATAGTATTACCTTTATCACGTAATTGCTGAATCAGTACATTAAGTTTTGTAATATCAGCCGGATGCAAACCAGTACTGGGTTCGTCAATGATATAAGTCATTCCGGTGAGACTACTGCCTAAATGACGCACCATTTTTAAACGCTGAGATTCTCCTCCTGATAAAGTTGTTGTTGAGCGATTAAGATTTAAATAGCCAAGGCCAACGGAGCACATTGATGCTAAACGTGTTTTTAACGCATTGAGCAGTGTACTGACTGAAGGATCACGTAATGTCGTTATAAATTGCCTCAGCTCTACAATCGGCATATCTACACAATCACCGATACTCTTACTCTGAATTAAACATGAACGGATACGTTTATTGAGTCGCTGCCCGTGGCAGACAGGACACTGTTTCATCGAAACAATGTCCTGAAATTCTTCACTTGTGTTCTCCTTGCTATCCTTAACCAGATAGCTGCGCGTAAATCGGGTAATAACACCTTCAAATCGGGCAGATTTAGGCCAATCAGGGGAAGGCACAGCCGGTACGACGTTATCTGCATAAAGTAAAAGTCGGCGTTCTTCTGTCGTGTAATCAGCAATTTTCTTGTCATTATCAAACAAACCAGAATGAACATACCGACGCCACCGCCAAGTACCCGGCGCAAATGTGGAATATTGAATTGCGCCTTCATTTAAAGACTTATTTTCATTCACCAATCTTTCAACATCTATGGTGCTGGCAATGCCTAATCCTTCACAATTTGGACACATACCTGATGGATGATTGAATGAAAAAATATTGGAATAACCGACAAAGGGTTTACCGATTCTGGAAAACAAAAGTCGCAGCAAAGTATAAATATCTGACGCCGTACCAACCGTAGAGCGTACATTTTCACCAATACGTTTTTGGTTAATGATAATTGCAGTAGTGAGGTTGTTTATCTCATCCACATCCGGCTGACCATAGTATGGCAACCGATGCCGGATATAAGGCGGGAAAGTATCATTAAGTTGTCTTTGAGATTCCGCAGCAATTGTACCGAATACAAGGGAGCTTTTACCTGAACCTGAAACACCTGTGAATACAGTGATAACGTTTTTAGGAATATATAGATCAATTCCTTTAAGGTTATTTTGTTTCGCACCACGAATTTCAATTGTGTTTTGTTCATGATTTCTCATTTAATTCACCTTTCACGCGTGACTCACACCAACATCGGGGAAAAAACACACATTTATTCTGTCAGGTGGCTGACTATAGCACCGCAATATGTAATTTCCAAATGGAAATCATATTTTTCGTTTGTTAGAAAATTTACCAGGAGTATAAAAATAAATTAATAACTATAGTTTCCTGTAGGAAACTATATTTCTACGATATTTAAAGCAGGAAGTGAACTTCATGTCAGGAGAGGTAAGAAGAAAATTTTTTCGGTTTATGAAAATAACTCCTCGTCCTCATCGTCATCATCACCGAATATTTCTTCTAATATTTCTAATAACTCGTCTTCATCTAACCAACCATTCCCGCTCATACTTCCAGTCATTTCTTTTTCAAAAAGCTTACATATCTTATCTGCTGCTATCTTGGAATCTTCATTCAGTTCAATCAGGGTTTCAATCTTCTTACGTAATTTCATTTTCGCCTCAGCTAATTTTTAGGTTTAAGATGAAGAATACATTCAATGAACGACATAAACACACGACAGATAATAATAGTTAAAATTTATTTTAAGTTTGCGATCTGCATCAGGCTTTGTGCAAGGATTTACATTGCCCCGACGTAACCGTTTAAATGCAGAGCCATGACTCTGACAACACAGGCTGGAATAATAAGAGGAAAGAGCGGTAAGATACCGCTCAGATTGTTTAATGTTTACTTAATCCGATGTAAAACATCGCCCACCGCATTGAACAAACGGTCAAGGTCATCGGGTTTAGTATTAAACATTGGACCAAATTGCAGAGTATCACCACTAAACCGGACATAAAAACCCGCGTTCCATAGCGCAATACCCGCTTCAAAAGGACGGACATTACCATCATCGTCACGTGGTGCGATTTGAATTGCTCCAATCAAACCACAGTTACGAATATCAACAACATTTGGGCAATGTTCGAGCCCATGCAGTGCTTGTTCAAAATGAGGGACTAACTCAGCGGCTTGTTGGATCAGGTTTTCTTTTTCCAATATTTCTAAAGTCGCCAAACCAGCAGCACAGGCAACGGGATGAGCCGAATAAGTATAGCCGTGGTTGAATTCGATCATGTGTTCAGGGAGTGGTTGTGACATGAAAGCATCATAAATGTCACTGGAAACAGTAACACCGCCAAGAGGGATAGCCCCGTTAGTGACTTGTTTGGCGAAATTGAGGATATCCGGAGTAACACCAAAATAATCTGCGGCTGTCCAACATCCCATACGGCCAAAACCAGTAATAACTTCGTCAAAGATTAACAAGATATCATGTTGGGTACATATTTCCCGCAAACGCTGTAAATAACCTTGTGGCGGGATAATTGCGCCAGCAGAGCCGGCAACAGGTTCAACGATAACGGCAGCAATATTACTGGCATCATGTAGCTCTATGAGTTTCAATAACTCATCGGCCAACTCAGGGCCACCTGTTGATGGGATCCCTCTGGTAAATGCCATATCACTTTGCAAAGTGTGTGGAAGATGATCAACATCCATCATTTGGCCAAACATCTTGCGATTTCCACCAATACCACCAAGACTTGTCCCACCGACATTGACCCCATGATAGCTACGCATTCTGCCAATCAATTTGGTTTTTGTCGCTTGTCCTTTTATACGCCAGTAGGCACATGCTATTTTTAACGCTGTGTCAGCAGTCTCTGAACCTGAATTAGTAAAAAAGACATGGTTTAAATTACCGGGCATCTGTTGAGCGATTTTATCTGCCAATCTGAATGACAGAGGATGAGCATATTGGAAACCTGGAGAATAATCTAACGTACCGAGTTGTTCTGAAGCAGCCTGACGGATTTCCGAACGTGAGTGACCCGCTCCACAAGTCCATAACCCCGATAAGCTGTCATAAATACGACGACCTTTAGCATCTATTAGCCAATGCCCATCCGCAGAGACAATCAGCCGTGGATCTTGTTGAAATTGACGGTTAGCACTAAACGGCATCCAATGTGCTTTCAGGTTCAGATCTTGGAAAGAATCAGTATGAAAGGAATGAGTTTGAATGGTATTGCTATCTGACATTTTGTAACTCCTCATATTAGAATTGTAACAAAAAGTTGTAATGACAAGTTTGCAACAAAATGATATTCAGGTTAAATCTCATTTATCGAATCATTAGTTATGAATTTACTCACGCAGCAAATGAACCTATAAACTCTAAATATACTAATACTGAAGCACTCATCAAAAGTCCCCAAAATATTTTAACAAAACCAATAAAAATGCAGTAAGATTGGCACCCAATCGTCAGCATTGATCTGGATTATTAGTTTGTTATCACTTTTTCATCTATCACAACGCAGAACACCAGCGTTAATTGCCCTATTGGCGATTATGATGTTGTTCATCGCTCCGGTGGTATCAAAAACACTGGAGCACAGCCGTGGTATAAAAAGTGAAGCATGTCATGGTATGTCGATGCCTGATATGCAAAACAGTAATCATCATCAGGCATCTTTTTTATCTGATACCATGAATCATCATGGCGTCGCTCATATCCATATGGGATTGATGGACGATATTGCCTGTGGTTATTGCCAACTACTGATTAATCTGCCGTTGTTGTCGGGAACATTCGTTTCTTTTCTCCTGCTGACATTGACGATTTCCCGTGCACCACCAGCACCATGTTTTTCTGGCCCGACGATCCGGTTGTTCTACGGCGAGTCACAACCACGTGCCCCCCCCCTTAATTCATCCGCTTGCTTGAGATAAATGATTTATTTTCACTGCCTTAAGTCGTCTTTTGTAAGGCAAATCGGAATTGTTTTAAACAAATTCTGTTTGAATTTGTTACTCATTAATTAAGGGATATTTTTCATGTCTAGTACACAATTATTTCGCGTCTCTCCTTTGGCCACAGCTTTAGCGATTGCATTCTTTATGCCGGTCAGCAGCTTAGCTGTCACGAAAGATCAGATGATTGAAGAGACGAAAGACTCACACACCATCCATGAGAGTGAATCAGTAATAACCGTAACCGCGCCGGCTGTTTCACCACTTAGTGTTTTCTCTTCACTTAAAACACCTCGTCAACCTGTACCCGCCAGCGATGGTTCGGATTACCTGAAAACTATCCCCGGATTTTCTCAGATCCGTAACGGTGGAACGAATGGTGACCCTGTATTTCGCGGTATGTTTGGTTCTCGCTTGCGTATGTTGATTGACGATGGTGAAATTCTGGGTTCTTGTCCATCAAGAATGGATGCTCCAAGTTCTTACATTTCACCAGAAAGTTATGATGTACTGAGTCTGGTCAAAGGGCCTCAAACTGTTCTTTGGGGGCCAGGAAATTCCGCAGGCACTATCCGCTTCGAACGTTCCCGCCCGCAATTTGAAGAACCTGGTGCTAAAGGTAATGCCAGCACCGTTGTTGGTTCTAACGGACGTTGGGATGGTAACGCAGATCTGAGCTTTGGTAATCAGCATGGTTATATGCGTTTTATTGGCAATAAATCTCGCTCTAATGATTATAAAGATGGTGACGGATACCGTGTTCCTTCCCACTGGAATAAATGGAATACCGATATCGCGTTGGGATGGACGCCTGATGAAGATACGTTACTGGAATTAAGCGCGGGGCAAGGTGATGGAAAAGCACGTTATGCCGGACGTGGGATGGATGGCTCCAAATTCAAACGTGAAAGTTTGGGAGTACGCTTTGAAAAGTCCAATATCGGCGATGTATTTGATAAGTTTGAAACCAACTTTTATTACAACTCTACCCGCCATGTGATGGATAATTTATCCCGCCCTTCTCTTCCAGCAATGGGCATGGGACATGGTAGTCATATGAAACATGGTAATCACTCTATGCACGGCGGTGGTCATGGTATGAATATGAAGATGGCCCATCAACTGGATCGCCGCACTTTTGGTGGACGTATGATGGGAACATGGCTCTGGGAAGATTTCAGATTACAGAGCGGTGTGGATATGCAGACCAATACCCACCGCAATCAATCCCAAAAGGATGCACGATTCCGTGATTATGGCGTTTTCGGCGAGCTGACCTGGGATGCAACTGAACAAAGTAAAGTTACCGGTGGTGCGCGTTTGGATCGTGTTTTAGTCGATAAATACACTCAAGATACTCAGGAAGCACGAACAGATACTTTACCCGCAGGTTTTGTCCGATTTGAACATAACCTGAAAGAGCTCCCGGTTATGTTTTATGCCGGCGTAGGTTATACCGAACGTTTCCCTGATTATTGGGAACTGTTCCGTTCTAAAGGTAATGCGTTCAAGAAACTGCAAACAGAAAAAACAACGCAGTTAGATATCGGTGCACATTATAACGATCAGAACCTGAAAGGCTGGATTTCAGCTTATGTTGGTAAGATTGATGACTTTATTCTATTTCACTACACAGACAATAAAGTCAGCAAGGCAAGTAATGTGGATGCTACCATCTGGGGTGGAGAAATGGGCGTTGCTTACCATCTGAATGATAACTGGAAAACGGATGCAAGTCTGGCTTATTCCTGGGCACGAAATTCTTCCAATCACCGTCCATTACCCCAAACTCCACCACTGGAAGCACGCTTGGGTTTGACCTGGGAACAGGGTGATTGGACAAGTAGTGGTTTGCTGCGTTTAGTCAACAGTCAGAATCGGGTTGCAATCAACGAAGGTAACGTTGTCGGGAAAGATTTTAACCGCAGTGCTGGTTTTGCCGTTTTCTCTGCGAATACTGCCTATAAAGTAACCCAAGATATTCAGATTAGTGCTGGTGTTGACAATATCTTTAACAGAACTTACAGCGAACACCTCAATCTGGCAGGAAATAGCGGCTTTGGTTATTCGGCCAATACGCCAGTAAATGAACCTGGTCGTACTTATTGGGCCAGATTTAACGTGAAATTCTAACACATTAGCCTCCCAGACTTTGCCCTGAATGATGTCGGGGCAAAGTCTTCACCATTTCTTAATGAACTTTTTTATTAAAGTTATTTTTACATAGCATTAAGAAATATCTTCTTAGAAAGATACTTTTATGGGGCTATAATTATCAGAGGAATCCTAAATATCGGATTCATTCGTCAATAGCCAATGACGCAATAACATAGCAAGTTGTTCTTGCTGTTCACTGGATAGTGCCCCAAGAATTTCTCTCTCATTTTCCAGATGGCTTTCAACCACTTTATCTATGAGTTCTTTTCCTTCCGTAGTCAAAGAGACTTTGCAACTGCGTCGATCTTTAGCATTTGCAACACGCTCAACCAGTCCTCGTTGTACCATATGCTCAATGCGGGTACTCATTGCTCCCGAAGTCAACATAACGGATTGATACATCTCAGTGGGTGTAATTGGTGTGTCATAACGGCGTAGTGTCGCAAGGATATCAAACTCAATAGCGCTTAAGTCGTATGCCTTGAAGATAGGCTGTAATCGCTGTTCGATAATTTTATTTGCACGGTATAAACGCCCAATCACACCCATTGGTGAAGGATCAAGGTCTGGGCGCTGTTGCTCCCATTGTATGAGTAAACGGTCAACGTGATCGTACTTCATGTCTTTTTCCCTATTCATTTATTTTTGAGAAAAGATACTTGATAAAATTTATATAGGCTATTATTTTAATTTATCTTTACATAAAGATACATTTTGTAATGAATTTTACACCAGTTATTCTGGGTATTATCAGAATTACGTTACTTGTGATGGGATTAAAAAAACAAACAGAGAAGCAATTAGGTTTGTAACGACGATGGTTTTTTCCTATTCCAATTTATCAGAGCCTGCATCATTATGATTGCTGTTTGGTTTTCTATTCCTCGAATTCGTACTCAAACAGCCTTATAACCCCATATAATTCAGGAGAATTACAGTATGAAATTGACTTTGATATCTGGCAGCCAGCGTCAAAACTCCAGCAGTCAACGTGTAGCCCGCTATTTGCAAAAACTCAGTAATGAATATGGATTTACGGATACTAATTTCCTCGAATTGTGCAATGTTGAACTTCCTCTTCATGATGGCTATACCACAGATATATCAGCAGAGTCACATCCGTGGCAGGCAATTGCTCACCAATTAAGAGAAAGTGAAGCCTTTATTTTTGTGTCTCCTGAATGGCATGGAATGGTGCCACCAGCGCTAAAAAATCTATTGTTATATTGCTCTGTGACGGAACTGGGGCATAAACCAGCATTATTGACTAGCGTTTCTGCTGGCCCAAATGGTGTTTACCCGCTTTCAGAATTACGTCTGACCGGTTTTAAAAATAATCATGTTTGCTTCTTGCCGGATCATCTCATTTTCCGCCAAAGTGAAAGCTTAATCTCCCCAGATTTGATGTGTAATGATGCTGTATTTGAAGGACGAGTTCACTACACACTGAAACTACTCAAATCTTATGCCGAAGCTCTGAAACATGTACGTGAAGTTATTGGAGAGGAAAATAAAAAGTATCATTATGGTATGTAAAATAGACAAGAATAACTATTTTTATTAAAAATCAAAGCATTAAAAACTAGGCTCGGCTCAATAATATGAGTCGAGTATAAAAGATCGGGTTACCGATCTTTTATATGAATTAATACAGGCTGTCCTTAAGGCGCTGAGGTAATTCCGCATCGTATCCAGCACCATCAAACTCATTTTTACTGAGTTCTTTGAGAATATGCCCTGGACTGGGTAAAGCACTGCGTTCAATCTGGGTTGAAGTATCCCATAAACCTGAACGTATAATGGCACGACTACATTGGAAAAAAACAGCATCTACGGTGATACGTAATACAGAGTTTGGCAAAACGTTACGGTAAGCAAAACGCTCTCGTATTTCCGGAGTAATTAGTATTTCTGCCCGACCGTTGATGCGTAATGTTTCACCAATACCAGGAATAAGCAGTAACAGAGCAACACGGTTATCGTGCAGGATATTACGCAGACTATCGATTCGGTTATTCCCTCTTCTGTCTGGCAAAATCAACGTTTTCTCATCTTCGATATGAATAAAGCCAGGTTGGTCTCCACGTGGAGAAATATCCATCCCTTCTTTACCTGTTGTTGCTAATGCTGCAAATGGTGCTGATTCGATAAAAGGACGATAAATCGGATGAATATGATCCGTTTCCTTAAGCACAGAAAGTACCGCGGGTTTTCCGTAAATTTGCTCAAGTGTGGTGATATCAGTAACAACGTTATCCATTATGAAATTTCTCCTTCATAATCAATCCGTAGTCTGACATGTTCTATGATGATATTGAGTTAGTCATAGAACAGCGCTGTTTTAAAATTGACATGACTTATTCAGTGATGAAAACGCATAACATACTCCAGATGCCCTGTTGCCTCGTCTTTCCCTTCTTTAGCAACATAAAATCCTTGTGATAAATAGAAATTATAGCTTATTTCATTTTCTTGATAGACTGCCAAGGTAAGCTCTGTTCTGCGATTTTTGGCATCGGCAATCAATTCACTACCCACTCCCTGCCTTTGGTTATCCGGTAATACGAAAATTGCGGCTAATGCATCGTCATGTAGTGCGTAAAAACCGATGATTTTTCCGTTTTGGACATAAACATATACCTCAGAAGCCGGAATATAGAGGTTTCTCATTTTTTCGATCTGAGATTTCCAAAAATCAGCCGCGATAAAATGGTGTGCTTTAATAGATGCCTCCAGCCAAATTGTCAGAATGTCGTCCATATCTGCTTCTGTGAATTTCCTGATCATTTCTGTGGACCTTATAATTCTTCTTCTTTTTTGAAGACAGATATTATAAATGGAGGCTTAAAATTTGGAACATGAGGAATTAATTTTTGGTGAAGAGAAAACCCTGCCTCTTCTGCACATGCTATCCGTTTTTCTAATGACCAGTACGTATCATTAAAAGAGAATGGCTTACCCGTTTCAGTCCACAAAGTCGTTAACAATGTATCTCCGTCACGGTAAGTCTTTCCTGCTTCTCCTGTTTTGAATGGGCCAAAATCTATGCCTAAAGCATCCAAATTAAAATCAAGAGTCATGTAATAACCATGTTTAACTAAATGGCTATTTACCTGACGAAAAATAGCTTTGTACGAGTCTTCTGTTTTTAGTGTGCAGAGCACAAAAGAGCTGACTACCGTATCAAAAGGGCTGTCATTCGTATAGTGATGTAGCTCAGTTGGATAAATGAATATAGCCCCACTCTCTTTATATTTTTCTTTTGCTAATTCAATAGCATATTTTGAAATATCTGCACCGATTACGTGAGGCACAATCGACGTAAGAAAAGGAATTAATGCTCCTGATCCACAACCAAGATCAAGAACTTTTTTTATGGAATTATGTTGCTTAATAAAATCACAAATAGTTGTGAAAGCATATTTCTTTTCAAGAATATCATTGTATTGTGAAAAAAACTCAGAAAGCTCTTTTTCTTCCCATTTACTCATATATTCACCTCTTATTGTTTTTATAAAGCTGTGAAAGAAGTTAATAATCAGGTTAATTTAATATTATAGCTTCTTTAATGATTCCTTTTGTTGAGAACTCATGATCTTAATCCCGTTTAAAGAATAAGGCTATTTTATAATTTTTATATATAGCATAAATTATTACACGAATAATAATTTATAAAAATCTTGTCATCTCTACTGTGTTTTTATATCAATCATACTTATTTTATTACCCTGATAAATATCCATTTAATAAATAAAAGATTGCTTAACAAAAATACGGAGAAGTATTTTTTTTATTTTTTACTTAATAATAAATAACTGTATATCAGTGTAAAATAACTAAAATTTAAATTTATCCATTTGAATTTAAAAAGAAAATAAAATTAAATTATTGTAAATCAAATGTTATCAGTGGGTTAAATAAATTCTTGCATTTGATGTTTAGTTATCATTTCATAGAAACTTGCTGGCGAGTTATAGATATTTTTTTGATATCTTTAATTAATTATTTATTTAAAGATTATTCTGCAACATCCATCTGTTTTGGGAATAACTTAATCCTGCCAGTTATATGAACTCAAATGACCTGTTAAATATAAGCGTTTTCTGAAGAGTTATTTATTGAATAGCGAATCGGAAGATTTCATCATGTAAAAAATGGACCTACTCTTATGAAAAAAAACAATACAGTAAAACCTATATTTTTGTGGGTGACATTATTTTGTGGACTATTACCTATTAATGCTTCAATGGCCGATACTGGATATCAGGAACAAGGGCAGAAAAACTCGCCTGATAGTTGGCTATCAGAGGAATTCAAGCGTCAATGGGGATTAACCGCAATTGGTGCGCATTATGCTTATGCACGTGGTTATACTGGGAAAGGGATTAATGTTGGTGTGCTGGATGAGGCTGTTACTCAGCATTCTGAATTTGCAGGAAAACTTAAGATATTAAGCCCTGAAGATATTTGGAACTACGATGAAAAGAAAAATGGAACGATCATCTTCGGTGCTCACGGTAACCATGTGTCAGGAATTATTGCCGCAAACAGAGACGGTAAAGGGATGCACGGCGTGGCATTTGATTCGGGCTTAATTACTGCAAAATATTTGCAAAATGAGTTTAATCGTACAGAAGCCATGATTCAGAGTAATGTTCGGGTTATCAATAATAGTTGGGGTGTTCGTCCTGGATATGCTACTGATAGCAAAGGTAATCCTATAAGATTTCCAAATGGAACAGTAAAATATGATAAAGTCACATTAGACGATGTCATTAAATATGCCACCCCGATTAAAGAAATGTTGGATAAGTTAAGTAAATCTCCGATCCCAGAGGATGATTTCTATCCAATACTGGGAACAATCAGATCAGCTTCCTTATTGCGTGCAGCACGTCAAGATAAATTAGTTGTTTTTGCTGCGGGAAATGCCAACAACTATAACGTCACCTGGTTACACGCGGGGATGCCGTTTTTCTTCCCTGATGTATTAAAGAATTACCTCAGCGTAGCCAACCTGACCAGAGACAATCAAATTAACGTCTCATCAACCAGTTGCGGATATACCGCTAGTTACTGTTTGTCCGCACCAGGCACCAGAGTTTACAGTAGCACAGGTGATTTTGTTTCGAAAAATAATGGAAAAATAGACGAAGATGCCTTAAATAAGGGTGAACTGGAGATTAATCCTACTTATGAGGCTTACACAGGCACATCTATGGCATCCCCGCATGTAGTCGGAGCGGCGGCTGTCTTGATGCAGCGTTTTCCTTATATGACAGCGGGGCAAATCTCTGATGTTCTCAAAACAACTGCTACTGATCTGGGGGAAAAAGGTATTGACCGGCTCTATGGCTGGGGAATGCTGAACCTGAAAGATGCCATTGATGGCCCTAAAATGTTTATCACTGAGAAAGATATTCCTGCTGAATTCTATGTTCCCGGCTCATATACGGAAACTCAGTTTGTCGCAAATATCCCCGGAATGGGGGGGATAGTGGAAAAAGGTACTACTGTAGAACGGGTATGCGATAGCATTGAGTGTGCCTATGACTATTGGAGTAATGATATTGCAGGTCATGGTGGATTGACTAAAACCGGTAAAGGAATGCTTGAACTTGCTGGTAAAAATAGCACTTATAAAGGGCCAACCTGGGTAGAACAAGGCCAGTTGCAAATTAGTGGCTCTATAACTTCTGATGTCACTGTGCAAAATGATGCAACACTGAGTGGAAGTGGTACTGTTGGCTCACTTATGGCCAATGCCAGTGCCAATATTGCTCCAGGCAATTTAAATTCAATTGGAATCTTGAACGTTGATCGTGATGTTACTTTCCAGGAAGGTTCTCGTTATCTGGTTGAAGTTGCACCAAATACTCAAGGACGTAGTGATCGCATTTCCAGCAATGGTTCAGCGATATTGAAAGGTGGAGCTGTACAGGTCACATTAGAAAACAACAGCAACTTACTCTCAAAACATGAAGTTCGTAGCCTGCTTGGTCAGCAATACAATATCTTACAGGCAAACCGTGGTATCAATGGTCAATTTACTACCGTTGCACCTAACTATTTGTTCGTTGGTACTCATCTTAACTACCAACCTAATAGCGTGATGTTAGATATAAAACGTAATACCACTACATTTGCCAGTATGGGTAAAACCGCTAATGAACGTGCGATAGCCAATGCTGCTGATAAGCTGAATCTGGGTCATCCGGTTTATGAGAGTATCTTAATGTCTGATACGCCTGCTCAGGCTCGCCAGGCATTCCAACAGTTGTCTTCTGGACAGATCCATGCCGATATCGCTGCTGCACAGATCAATAGCAGCCGTTATCTGCGCGATACATTGAATACACGCTTGCGCCAGGCAGATGGTGGAACCACTAATCAGGATATCAAAGCAGATAAAAATGGTGTTTGGGCGCAAATCACCAGCCACTGGCAACGCGCCGATGATACCAGTGAAATCAACGGCTATCGTATGTCTAATTATGGTGTGTTACTGGGCGCAGACAAGACGTTAACGAATGACTGGCGTATCGGTATGTCTACTGGTTATACCCGCTCTTCTCTGCGCGGTGGTTATAATACTTCAGCCGACAGCAACAATTTCCATCTGGCATTATATGGTAGCAAACAGATTAATGCTCTGGCATTGCGTACTGGTGTGACCTATAGCTGGCATCGTTTTGATACAAAACGTTCGGTTGCTTTTGGCAGTCAGTCCGACAATTTGAAAGCTAAATATGGTGCACAAACCGGGCAGATATTTACTGAAGCAGCTTATCGTATTAATGCTCCCTGGTTGAATTTGGAACCATTTGCCAATTTGTCTCACGTTAATTTCCGTCATGGTGGTATTAATGAGCAAGGTGGTGCTGCGGCATTAACTGGCGAAAAACAATCAAAAAATGCAACTCTCTCCACATTAGGTTTACGCGTTGATCAAAAATGGCAGACGCAAAATCAAATTACTGTAGGTATGTATGGTGAATTGGGTTGGCAACATCAATTTGGCAATGTCGATCGTGGCAGTAAATTAAGTTTCAGTAATAGCAATGCAGCATTTACTCTCAACAGTGTTTCAGCAGCACGTGACGCCGCTGTCATCAAAGCAGGTACGGCATTGAACATTAATGAAAATGCTCAATTATCTCTGGGATATAACGGTGTCTTATCAGGCAATCACAAAGATAACGGTGTATTCTTCAATGCCAACTGGAAATTCTGAGTAATAAAAACCTCATAAAAAACAAACTCATTGCTGGCAATAGCTGGCAGTGAGTTTTTCTTTTCTTCTTCATTTGATGGCTTTGTATCCACAGCAATACAAAATAGTTAAGTAGATCTTATGCATTGTCAGTCAGATAATGACTACCGAGTCATCTACATAATCTAAAGGAGGATAATTATGGCTTATCGTAAGGTACTGTTAGTTAGTTTGTTTTCTATCACAGCAAGTTCAAATGCTTTAGCGTTGAGTGATACATCTATTGATTTTTCTGAGCCTAATGATAATGGTGCTCCATTAATGAAATCAACCGATCCTGGTGCCGATAAATTCAGAACTGTCGGTAAATTTTCGGGGGGAGCAAGCTGTACTGCAACCCTGATTGCTGGTGAAAATGAACCAAGCCCAAAGACTCCGGCCTTGATACTAACAGCAGGACACTGTGTTAATAGCAATGTAGGAACAAATGAAGTGATCGTTGATCAGCCAGTAGAAATGGAATATTGGCAATATACTCCGGATTATTTTATTGACAAAAAAGCCAACCTTTCACCAATAAAAATTGACCGTATTCTGTATTCAACGATGAAACACCAAGATATCGCTGTCTTACAATTGAAAGCTACTTATGGCGATCTGGCTAAGAAAGGCTATCATCCTTTGAAGCTGAAGAAAAACCTGAAGATGAAATATCAGCCTATCGTGTTGACACATATTCCTGTCAATAATGTTGATTACGATTTTGCTTACCTTAGAAAATCGGAATGTGATATTACCGGAAAATCACCATTATTGTATGAAAGTTCTGCCCCATGGATTTGGTCTCCGATCTTCTCTGTTAACTGTGCTGGTGTAGTCGGTGGAACATCTGGCTCCCCTGTTTTTGAAAAAGGTAAAACGGACGTTATTGGTGTTCTTAATACAACCACAACACCAGGTATGACTGGTTGTGGACTCGGCAGGCCTTGTACTGTCGAAAACAATAAAGGAGTTTCAGAAGAAGGAGCCAGCTATTTCATTCCTGTAGATACCATTGCTAATGCAATAACCAAGGACAACAAACTGGATCTATCTAAACTGGAAAATAATAGCGGTGACATTTTAGAAAGAAGTCTGCTGTGGTCATCTTGGATTACTCAAGGTGTTGTTGACGGAGAGAAAGCAAAATGGGATGTCATTATCAAAGAAGGTGCTGATGTCAAAAATATCCGCTATAAAACAGGGCTGATCAGCGAAGTGGATTGTACAAATCAAGCCGGATATAGCGCTCCAGTTTCAGCTAGCAAGAATCTATTGAAAAACATGTTATTGCCTGAAAAAGACGGTATCTATAAACTCTGTGTTATCCATCAGAACAACGATGGTCAATGGCAAAAAACAAAAGATGCCTCAGTGATGTTGCGAGAAATTGATAATGTTCCACCATCAATTAAACCAATCATTCATAAAGATGACCATGGGAGTAACAACTGGTATATAACTGTTAAAGCTCAACAATATGAACTCATGGGTGTTCAAGTGAAATATGGTCCTAAAGCAACAACCCACTGTGATGATAAATCAGGTTACGGCTTTGCCTGGAGGCCTATAGTTCTAGCTAAATCTGAAGCTCCATGGCGTGTATGTGCATATGGTCAAGATATGGCAAAAAATGATAGCCAAATTAGTGTACTTGATATTGAAGCCACTGCTGCTAAATAAACAATCTCACTGCCAGTAATCGCTGGCAGTGAAACACCACACTACCTTCACTCCCCTATTTTTTTATCCAACACATGATGTAGTAGCTAAAGACAGCTAAAAATTTTATCTATTTCCACTCAATCCAATTTTTTATCAGAGAAGGCCTGAATATGTCATCACGTATTATTTTGCCTAAAGTTTCATCATTAATTCTACCGATATTCTCATTTGCTGTATTTTTCATCGGTGCGACAGAGTTTATGCTATCCCCCATACTCAAACCATTGGCTGAATCGTTTGAAACAACAACAGATAAAGCGACCTGGCTGGTATCCAGTTATGCCCTCGCTTACGCACTTTCAGCACCGATTTTTGGTTGGTTATCTTATCGAATAAGTCGATATAAATTGTTGCTGACATCTTTGCTGTTTCTTTCATTTGATGGGCTGGCATTGGCTATAGCCCCCAATTTAGAAATTGCTATCGGATTGCGTATTTTCGGAGGTATTGCTTCGGCTGCTCTGATCCCAACTATTTTTGCATTGGTTGCAGATATTTTCCCTCCCCATAAACAAACCCCAGCAATGGGAATTGTTATGTTTGGCATGACTGCGGGTATTGCGGCTGGCCCTGTCTTCGCAGGAGTGTTAACAGCCGTTTTTAACTGGCGGATACCATTTTTGATGAATGCGATAGGATGTATTTTGCTTTTTATTTTAAGCAGAAATGTTTTAAGCCGAAAATTGCCTTTAACTCTGAAGAAAAACTCTTCCCAGAATCATCACATAAGAAAAACAGAAATAACATTTCAATGGATACACCAGGGGAATTTAATCCGCCCTCTTATCGCAAAAGGGTTTTGGAATGGTACGGCAGTATCTGCTTTTATATTGACCGGAGAAGTATTAAGACGACATTATGATTTAGAAACAGACGCAGTTGGTATCTCCGTTTCTGCATTTGGCATCGGGCTTGGTTTGGGGAATCTATCTACATATTTTGTGAAGCACTTACGGATCCGGGAAGAATGCACGCTACTGTTGACAATAATAACACTTTTCGTAACCAGTTCTGCATTCATGTTATTACCACTGTCTTTATTCTTTAGCCTTGGCTGCCTGATGTTATGGGGATGTGCACTCGGACTTGCAGCCCCTGTGAGCACTTCTATTCTGGCAAATCGAGCGAAGCGGAATAAAGGCCAAATATTGGCAGTATCTGAAAGCCTGAATAATCTGGCAATTCTATTTTTACTCCCCATTGTGACTACGCAACTAACCCTGCACGGTATCGTGGCGGCAATGATAATACTGGGAAGCTGCTTGATAATAGCTATTGGGATGATATTGAGAGATTTTTGGTGACACTGTCACTAAATCAAGGCCAATAAACGTAAAAAAATGGCCCAGTGGAAGCGAAACTGTAAAATACGACATTTGACTTTTTTGAACTGAGCTTGTGGCTAAACACACTATCCTTAGTCCGTCCTATTAGTATTATCCTGAATAAGCTGAAACTCACGTACCCAACGAATTGAATAATAAATAAATTTATCATCTTATCCATCATGTAGAAAAATCTCTTCCTTCTAAAAGGCTTTGGTGAATTCCAAAGCCTTTCGACAATGATAAGGAGTTAATGAACTTATCCAACTTCAGGTAAGATTCCTGTCACAATACCTATTTGAATAGAAATTACTGCGATCCCACAAAGAAATACCAAAACCAATGCGGGCGTTCCGCCAAAGACCCGATATTGGCATACATTTTTTTGGCGAACTTTAAAAATCAAAATACTGGGTAATAACAAAGCAAGGATTGATAACGCAATAGCAGCATATCCCAACGCCATGACAAATCCTTTTGGATAAAACAAGGCAAACACTAATGGAGGTGCAAATGTTAGCAATCCGGTTTGTAAGCGCCCTGCTACATTATTCTGGCGTTTGAAAAGATCTGCCAGAAAATCAAATAACCCAAGAGTGACGCCCAAAAAAGACGTTGCTAACGCCAGGTTGGCGAATATTTGCACTGAAAATTCTGTTTTTGATGATACAACTACATCACGAATCGAGCGGATCAATCCATCTAATCCGGATTTTTCAGCTAGAATTCCCAATAGTGTAGTTGAATCAAGACTTCCTAATGTAGCTAATTGCCAAAGTATATAAGCTATCAGAGGAATTGCACTGCCGATAATAAATATCCATCGTAATTTACGGATATCACCTTTCATATATCGTATAATGCTCGGTACGCTGCCATGAAAACCAAATGAAGTGAAAACAACAGGAATAGCAGATAAAATAAGACCTTGCTCAACAGGCATGGATAATAAATTTACATGCTGAATGTGTGGAAGCATCAAACCAAGCATCAATACCAGAAAGATAATCTTGGCACTAAACAATATTCTGTTTATAAAATCGACAGAGCTGGTACCAACACAGACTATCCCTCCACCTATCAAGGTGAATAGAAGTACGCCTACGGCACCATGAAATGAAACACCTGTCCATTTATTAATGTTGGCAGTAAGTAAATCACCTGCCCCACTGATATAAGCCGCAGTTAAGGCGTACAACAGAAACATCATGCTGAAACCAGTAATGATTTTTCCATATTTGCCAAGATAACGATAAGCCAGTGTCCCCAAACCGGTATCGAATGATTCATACTGATAAGCTTCAACCAGCAATAATGCGGTATAACTCATCAAAATCCATATCCCAACTAGCAGAATAAAACTAACACTGAAACCTATACCAGATGCGGCAAGTGGCATTGCCAGCATACCTGCTCCGATCGTTGTCCCGGCGACAATAAAAATACTTCCCAGGGTACGATTTTTCATATCTATATCCCTTTAGTATCAACTAAGAAATGAAGTATCAAAATCTAACCTTTGATGTAATTGCTTTTCTTTTTCATCAACAATTTGAGTCAGTTTTCTAACAAAAATAAATTTTAATTGCTCCCAATATTCTTCGAAGTGTTCTTCATTACGCAGACAATGTGTCATGACGGCTGCCCGCAATATATATATATGATGTACTGCTTGCCATTCACTATAACTAAAACCACATTGCTCAGCGTAATACCTGGGAGTATCACCATACTCTTTGTAATCCAGTATTGTTGATGATGTGAGAAAATCATTGGCATAAGCACGTCCGGTGGAATATGAACATAGTTCATAGATCCGTTTGTTGAGGGCGTTATGGTTCAGCAGACTGGTATTTCCGACTTCCTTGAAAGAAAAATTAATCATATGAAAGTCAGGTGTTGGCATGATATACGTTTCAAATTGATATTTTTCAACCTTTATAGGTTGCATATTGGTTATCTTATCTAATAATCGATTAGCAGTGACGATCCCAGCAGCGATCACTTTGCCATACCCATGAATGTTCAGAGGTAATAATCTGTGCGCTGCCCACAAAGCGGCAGCAGTTGCTCCAGCCTTTGAACCTTCCATTATAGAGGCACCTAATATTCCTCGATTACTGGTTGGTGAATCATTGTGAACATCATTATCTTCAAAGACATAAGCAGCATGGGAAGAAATCAAATCGAGAATTCGCTTATCCTTCATACAGATAGCACCAGCCGAATATTGAATGAATCCCATCTTATGGGGATCAACAGTAATCGAATCGACATGTTTTAGTGCCTTGAAACTCTGATAGACTTCCAGTTTAGGCCAGTTAATATTTTCAGGGATAAGTCCAAGTTCATGATGATGCTTAACTAATTCATCATATTCCATAAATTTTCCCTGCTCATCCAGGAGTGAAGAACAGGCATAACCTGCATAGGCAGCATCAATATGGATGTAAAACGATGCCCCATAATGCTCTTCACATTCCTGCCTCAGCTTTATCACTTCATCAATGCGATCAATTGCTCCTACTTCCGTTGTACCTACCACAGCAATCATTGCCAAAATAGCTTCTCCTTTCTCAATAAGAGAAAGCGTGATTTCACGCATCTTGGCAACATCAGTCTGATAATGTTCATTAACGGGCAATGGAATAATATTTTCTTGTCCAATACCAAAAATATCGGCTGCTTTTATCCAAGAGTAATGCTTAGACTGTGGTACAAGTAGCTTGCCTAAAATTTCCGGTTTAACGCCTATGCCACGACATGTCATATCGCGTATTTCATTAAATATTCCCTGCCTTTTTAACTCACTAATTAAATCAATGGCTTCTGCTGTTGGAATATTCATTAATTGTTTTTGAGACTTGTGACTGAGCAGGTTTTTGGTTTCAGGATGCAGAGAAATGGCTAAAGACAGTGTTTTTAAGTTCCTGGCAACCCAAAGTCCCTCATAGTTAGCCACGGTTCCTCCTGAGGTGATATGTCCCCAGGCTTGTTGTGTGTCATAGCCAAACATTCGGCAGAGATCTAATCCGGATTCAAGCTCAAGATCTGTTGTGGTTGGTGATGCTTCATAAGAACAGTTATTGGGGTTGTACATCATCGCCATAACATAAGCGAGATTAGAAACCATCAAAGTGTCGCCATTAATGTGTCCAAGATAACGGGGAGAAAAGAAAGGAATGGAGGTGTTTTTTAGTTTTGCCGATAACTGATTTAATATTCCTTCTGTTCGATACAGTGTTTCTCTGTAGTTATGCTCATAGCGATCAACTGATGTAACCAGAGCGGAATCTTCAGGATGAAAACCTGAACGCCAATGCATATGCTCACTGACCGCATAATCCATCATTTCCCTGAAAAACACAGCATTTTCTGACTTTGGACCTAAAAATAGAGCATCTACATTTAAGTTAGAATTAAGTGGCTTAGTCATAATCACAATATCCTCGATTGTTCATTATTCTTTGTTAGCTATTTATTCATTAACTAAGTCAAGCTATGAACACAGATATAAAACATATGATTTGAAATATTAATAACAAGTTAATAAATACTTTAAATTTGTGCACTAGAACAAAAAAATGATAAAGAAAAGATGTAATCCAGTAGTGTTTTAAGGATGGTTTGTAAATTTAAGACCATGAATATACTGTGGTTTTCTGCACATAAAATCAGTGGCGGCATCACATTTTTTATTGTGCAGATTAGAATAAATGGAATATATGACTTTATAATGATGTTAATAATTACATGTTGCACATGATAAAGAAAATATATTGATTAATGATTTCCGCAATAAACATAATGACTGTACCCGACAGAATAGAATAACCTGTTCGAATGCGTGTTCTGTTTCGCCCTTTCCATAATGTATATGTCCAGATCGCCATAGCGATAATGTATAAACACCATGTTATCATTCTAAAACTAAATGCACTTTTGAAGTTAAGTTCTGGTTGATGGGGAAAAATGGTGTTTTTTCCTTCACTTTCCAATGCCGTCTCTACTAACCATCCCATGTATGCTGGTTGTTCAATCAATCGGATTGTCACACTGATAAAAACAATAATCAGCGCTGACATAATAAGTTTGGTAGGAATTTTTTCTCGCATAAGTTTCCCGCCCGACTGACTAATAAACGACAAAGCCAGTGCTGGCCCCAACGTAAATACTGCGCCATAGAACAAAAAATAAGTATTAATATTTGTCCAGGTGAGCATGGCACTGTTCAAATAAATACTGACCATATAGTGAATATCAGCTAAGCCAATAATACCGATCCCCATCATAACATATACATGTCCGCGCCTGGTGACCAAAACAAAAAGTGTATATAAACTCAAAGTACCAAAGTAGATGGCAGCAAATGTTGTTTCTATATTTATCCACTCTCGCCGGTGTATTATGTTATGCAATTGTAATAAATGATACACACTGAATGGATATCCCATAATATCCAAAGAAGATAGCAAACCTATTCCAGACAGTATGCTACTGATGACTAAAGCTATGCGGACAGGGACAACCGTTGATTTTTGCCCTGCGTTTGTTTTCTGATTAAAACAATAAATATAAAGTGCACTCATCAGTACCAGGCCAATAGAACTTTGCACTATCATTGTAAATGCAATTAACAGCCATTCACTCATGCTAATCCATCCATTTATCTGTAAACCCACCTCTATCGTCAATACACCACCATCAACATGACATTATATTATTAATATAATTTCAGTTTTATTGGTGTGTTATATCGAATGTGCAGAATTTTACGCAAGTTAAGACTTAATCACAGCAAAATTTCATTTTTTTCTTCGTCAATGACAAAGATAATGATTAACAAAAAAATCAGGCTCTTATCAGAGCCACCTAAATATGTTAAATTGACGAACATCAATCATTTCTAACGAGCACTTCCTATGGTTCCGGAAAAACGCATTATTAGGCGGATTCAATCAGGTGGTTGTGCAATCCACTGTCAGGATTGCAGCATTAACCAACTATGCATTCCTTTCACTTTAAACGAACATGAACTCGATCAGCTTGATAATATCATTGAGCGTAAAAAACCCATCCAAAAAGGACAAACTCTTTTTAAAGCTGGTGACGCATTAAAATCGCTTTATGCTATCCGTTCTGGAACTATTAAAAGCTATACAATCACTGAAGAAGGTGATGAGCAAATCACAGGTTTTCATCTTGCCGGAGATTTAGTCGGATTTGATGCCATAATCAATACAGAGCATCCCAGTTTTGCTCAGGCATTGGAAACTTCAATGGTATGCGAAATCCCATTTGAAACATTAGATGATCTTTCCGGAAAAATGCCGAATCTCCGCCAGCAAATGATGCGTTTGATGAGTGGTGAAATTAAAGGTGATCAGGAAATGATCCTCTTATTATCCAAGAAGAATGCAGAAGAAAGGCTGGCGGCATTTGTTTATAATTTGTCCCGCCGTTTTTCGCAACGCGGTTTTTCCCCCCGTGAATTCCGTCTGACTATGACACGTGGTGATATCGGTAATTATCTCGGCTTGACAGTTGAAACTATCAGCCGTCTGCTTGGGCGTTTTCAGAAAAATGGCATTTTAAGTGTTAAAGGAAAGTATATCACTGTAGAAAACATGGAAAAATTAACTGAACTGGCAGGTAAAGCCCACGTAAATGTGACATAAAGTTATTTCAAAATTTAAGCCAGATCACTATATTTTGCTGATCTGGCACTCTCCTACACTGTTATAGTTGTCGATATTAGTTTATCTTTCTGTACGAAAGGCACATCCAGCCTCTGCGAGGTATTAATATATGGCAAACTACCAAAACCTCTTAGTTGCAATTGATCCGAATCAGGATGATCAGCCAGCATTAAGACGTGCGGTATATATCGTGCAACGTAATGGTGGCCGGATTAAGGCTTTCTTGCCCATTTATGATCTATCCTATGATATGACTACGTTACTTTCTCCCGAAGAAAGAAACGCTATGCGTAAAGGTGTTATTGGTCAACGGGTCGCCTGGATAAAACAACAAGCACATTACTACCTTGAATCAGGAATTGATATTGAAATCAAAGTAGTTTGGCATAATCGTTTTTATGAAGCGATCATTCAGGAAGTTATTTCTGGAGAACATGATTTGCTATTGAAGATGGCACATCAGCATTCTCTGTTAGAGTCGATGATTTTTACACCGCTCGACTGGCACTTATTACGTAAATGCCCTTGTCCTGTCTGGATGGTAAAAGACCAGATATGGCCAGAAAAAGGGTCGGCAGTTGTTGCGGTGAATTTATCAAACGAAGAATCCTATCATAATGAACTTAATCTGAAATTAGTTGGTGAAACACAAGAACTTGCTAACAGGATTGTAAAAGAACCTCTTATCCACCTTGTCAGTGCCTATCCCGCAGCGCCTTTAAACATTGCAACAGAACTGCCTGATTTTGATCCCAATGTATACAATCGTGCATTACGCGGTCAGCATTTGGTCGCAATGAAAGAACTACGACAGAAATTTTGTATCAGCGAAGAGCAAACGCATGTTCAGGAAGGCTTGCCGGAAAAAGTCATTCCTGAAATCTGCGAGGAAATTAATGCTGGTGTGGTTGTTTTAGGCATTCTTGGGCGTACAGGTTTGTCTGCTGCATTTCTTGGTAATACTGCAGAACATGTTATTGACCGGTTAAAATGCGATCTGCTGGCAATTAAACCTGATGGTTTCATTTGTCCGATTGATGTGGATGAATAATAATCGACAATGATTCGATAGTTTGCCCGAAATAAGATTTATTCAAGTTTCGGGCAAACTATGATTTGTATTAGTGTGATTTGATTACTATATCAAAATTACTATATTCAAAAATTCAAATTTCTGGCCGCATTTCTCAGACGTTCATCCCCGCGCCGATCATACTTTTGAGTTGTCGTAATACTTGAGTGTCCCATTGCATCTTTGACGGTCACAATATCTTCGCCATTATCCAACATAGCCGAGGCAAAGGTTCTGCGTAGATCATGAGGAGCAAATTTTTCTATTCCGCTTTCAATCCTGCGAGTTTCCAATATATGATAAATAGCCTGATCAGAAAGACGATCTTCTGTTACATCATCATGCCTGCGGATACGAGTAAATAATGGCCCGGCATGCTCCCCCCGAACTTCATCCACCCAGCAATTCAACCGCCTCCATGTCCCTTCCGGCATATATGACAAACGTTCTTTGTTTCCTTTCCCCATCACTCTTAATGCTTGTTCACGATAAATGATGTGTTTCAGATCTAATGAGACAATTTCTGAACGGCGCAGACCGCAACCTATCAAAATACCGATAATGGCGGCATCGCGTAAGCCTTTTGTACTGAGATCGTTTTCACAGGTATAAAATAAGGTCTTAATTTCATAACGCTCAAGTGCCCGTCCTTTGGTTAAGCGACTTCCCCTGACAGAACGTACTTGTTTAATGTGTTGAAAATTATCCGTGTCAAGTTGTTTCATTGTCCAGGCTTCTAGTGCAACGCCTTTCAATGCAGAAAGATAAGTATTGATCGTTGCGGGTGCTTTGCCTGAATCAGAGAGCATTTCCATAATGGCCTGAATATGATGGCGCCGTAGATTACGCCATAAACAGTCCTGCACATTTTGGTAACCCAACATTTTTGCCACAATATTAAGAAATGACTTCATAGTTTGGCGACTTCGCTTTGAACCAAGACTGACAAGATAGGCAATGGCAGGATTGTCATATATCTGATCAGATGCAGACAATGGCATAACCATTCCCTGCTTTTGATAATCTCTGGAATTCTGTTGCTCATCAGAAAGCACAATCAGTGAGTTTTTCTCCTCTTTATTTTTATCGTTCTTCTCATCTTTATGGTGCATAACTGCCCTCTGACTCCAATGTCTTTTGATTGCGCTACGTAAAAACTGGGACTTATGACTCACACCATATTATTGTGAAAATCTTACTTTTTCAAATGTGTATTTTAATAAGTAGAAAAAATATGTAGGAAATGTGAACGTGTGTAAGAGCAATAAAGTTTGTACACAAGAGATAGTTACTGATGCATAACCTATTGATATAGCTGTTTTTAGAGCATCAAAAATGCTGGATCAATGCTTGAATGAAACTGACATTATTAACTCACACAAACAAATCTGCTTGTGCTGGTCAGCTTGTGAATACGCCCTGACTGTTTCAAATTTGACTTGAAATATTGCAGCAGTTTTTTATCGTGTGAGAAAGCGGATAAGCATATTAACATGCTTACCATAGGGAGGACGTAGCTGATCTGTCAGTGCCAGATTGTATTTGCGCAAAATAGGCATGGCTTTGGAAAAAGTTTTAAAGCCTTCATAGCCGTGATACTGCCCCATACCGCTCTGGCCTACACCCCCAAAGGGTAAACTTGTACATGCAAATTGATACAGTGTGTCATTGATGCAAATGCTACCTGCGACGATGTGCAATAAAGCCGCCTCAATTTGCTTGTTATTTTTGCTGAAACAATAAAAGGCCAATGGTCGATCACGGCTTGCAATATAATGGATTGCTTCATCATAAGAGCGGTAGGTTTTAATCGGTATCAGTGGGCCGAAAATTTCTTCCTGCATGATAGCACTGTCATCATCAGGGTTGAGAACTAGTGTAGGAGCAAGAATACGTTGCTTAAGCGCTTGTCTCGGATCAATAAGAGGCATAAGCGGAATGATCTGATGACCGCGTATGATTGCATCTTCAAGTAATTTAATAAGACGTCGATACTGGTTGTTATTGATAATGCTTGTATAGTCTGGGAAGTTGTTGGGTTGGGGATAGCGTTGCGAAATTTGTTCCTTAGCCTCTGTAATAAACGGCTCAATGACACTTTCCGGCAATAATACGTAATCGGGTGCTATGCAGGTTTGTCCAGAATTGAAAAGCTTTCCGTTTATAATGCGAGCAGCCGCTTTTTTCAGATCGGCATCGGGGGCAATCAGTGCTGGAGACTTACCGCCAAGTTCCAACGTAACAGGAGTGAGGTTTTGTGCGGCAGCGGCCATTACTTTTTTACCGATCGCCCTGGAGCCAGTAAAAAACAGGTGATCAAAGGGTAAGGCAGAAAAAGCGGCTGCAATATCTGCTCCGCCTTGTGCAATACTGACACGATTTTCAGGAAAAATTTTGCTTAGAAATTTTTCTAAGTAGGCATTGGTATGTGGCGTATGTTCTGAAGGTTTGATAAATGCATGATTACCTGCGGCAAGAGCTGATACTAATGGTGTGAGAGTCAAATTAACCGGATAGTTCCACGGCGCCATGATGCCAACAACGCCGAGCGGCACATAGCGTACTTCAGCCGTTGCCGGCCACAACTGCCATCCAGCCTTGCGTCTTTGCGGTTTTATCCATCTTTTAAGATACCGCAGACAAAGATCAATTTCCCTCAACACAATTATCGCTTCTGCCATTATGCTCTCGTGGCGAGAACGATGGCCGAAATCGTAGGAAACGGCTTCCACCATTTCATTCAGGCTGGCTTTAAAATTTGCGCGCAAACACAGCAGATCATCCCGGCGTTGGTATTCATCAGGTCGATTCTGTTCCCAAGCTTGGCGCAGTGCGTCAAATTTGGTGTTGATTAATTCTGTCATTGATCACGCCTCCGCACAGAGCAGGCAAAACACCATTGAGCTATATAATAAGTGCCGAGTACCAAGAGCGGACTTAACGGAGTTTCAAAGTAAAAATGGCTATAAGCGAGCATGCTATCGCTGATAGCAAAAAAGATACCGCCAAAAGCTGCAATATTCGCTGCATGTTGTGCTGGAAGCATCGGGCTTTTAAATGGATAAATAATTACTCTGTTAACCGCTAACCCGGCCATGAAAGTCAAAATCGCAGCATAGATGGCAACCGGCATTTTCATGCTGTTAGGTAGATGATTCCACAGCCCGATGACTATTAATAATGCGATGACTATAAATATGATAAAAACTGCAATTACAATGAAAATTGTACGAAGAGTTATAAATTTTGCACTGAAGTATTTGTTTTTAATAACAGAAGTATAAATACTGTCGCAACATAGAGCATAAATGTAAGCGCAATGTGTGAGCAGGAAGCAAAATAGTCCAGCCAAAAAATAGTCTTGCGGTAACATCAAAAAAAAATCACCCCCTACGGCGAATGCAAGTCCAAAAACAATGGCGTTACGATAACGTATTGAGAAAGGTGCTCGGATCAACAGAATCCAAAACACTAATAGTGCGGTGGCGGTGGGTTTAGTCAGATAGTGGAGCCAAATCCATGCTGGATTTACCGAAGCACTGAGTGATGCACCTGTTATAGTGCTAATTGAAAGGAGTGTATAGAGCAATCCGATTTTGTTGTGCAAACCATGCTGAGGAGTGCAATTATTTGATGGCATATGCCTCTCCCACCGTTTCTTTCTTACTTAAGGTAACAGAATTTTCACCTGTAAATAACAACAAACCAATAACAAAGTAGAATAAAAAAACATGATCAAAAGGCATCGTAACTTAAGGTTATAGGAGGTTTTGCGCCCATTCCCTCGATAAGTTCACTGCACAAAATCAAACCCTCTTTTTCAGTCTAAAGTAGGTTGCTCTGGATATGCCCGTCCTTTCCATGACGTCTTTCATCAATGCTTTCTGAATTATCATATTTTTGGCCTGAGCTGCACCTTTATGCGGTTTTCTGCCAAATCTAACGCCGGATTCCTTCGCATATTGACGACCTTCATTCGTACGCTCAAGAATACGTTCGCGCTCTGCTTCAGCCACTGCCGCCAGAATCTGAACCATCATTTTACCCATCGTGCCCTTCAGTACTGAGGCTGTTGTCCAAAAACCGAATAGCTATGCCTTTTTTGTAGCAGCTATCGACAATTTTGATCATGTCCGAGTTATTGCGGCCTAAACGATCCATTTTGGTACATATATATAATGGTGTCGTCTATTTCAGCTCTGGCAAGTAACTTTTTCAACCCTTCTCTGTTGTCAGTTTTTCCGGTCATCTTATCCGTGAAAATTCGATCTTCACGAACCCCCGCCTGTTATAGTGATAATGTGCCTGTAACCGCAGTAATAGGGAATCACTGGTCCGGGATAAAGTCAAAACCACCAACCAGATGCAGGCTTTCCTGCTTGAATTTGGTATCAGCATGCCCAAGGGGATTGCCGTGATAAAACGGCTCTCTGCTGTGCTGGCTGAACATGAACTTCCCCCTTATTTGGTGCAGGTATTACTGCGGTTACAGGCACATTATCACTATCTGGTTGAGCAAATCACCGAGATTGAAACTGCCCTGTCACAGGAGGTTGCTCAGGATGATATCGGACAACGGCTGATGACGA
>NZ_CAWMEB010000367.1:0-386 GCF_963866145.1 Xenorhabdus sp. NBAII XenSa04 | reverse complement strand
TCCCGCGCCAAAAGCTGTGGCACCTGGACACCGAAAGCCCCGGAAAGCAGTGGCTATGCGCCGGTGATCTCCAGTCTGAACAACCAAACGGCCGCTGTGCCGCTCTGGTGGGCGGTGGTACACCGGTTATCCAAGGGGCTGACACAGGCGGCAGTCGCTTCCATTCCCTGTCGGCCGGATCTGCGGCAACTGCGCTTTGAAGTGCAGCATACCCGTATCCGTCACCCGGCTCTGGCGGCGGAGTTGCAGGATTTTACCCACGATTGCTATGCCCTGGCACTGTATCAGTGGAAACAACGCGATCGGGAACACACCACCGATCCGGTTATCCTGAATGATATCGGCTGGCTGGGCAGCCGCACGTTTTTAGCCGGCGATTACCAGAC
>NZ_CAWMEB010000366.1:219-676 GCF_963866145.1 Xenorhabdus sp. NBAII XenSa04 | reverse complement strand
GCATCCTGAAAATAAAAATTATGGCCACGCGCTGTAATATCAGCAACCACTTCATCAAGCCCGGCACCATAGATATAGGCACCGCTAAAATCGGGTGTGCCGGTACCACTGAACACCGCCATTTCCTGATCACCGATACTGAGATAAACATAAGTGGTGACGACATTATCTTTGAGGACCTTTTTAATCACACGCCGGCTCAGTGCATCATAACCAAACCCAATCTTTATATCGGCTTTTTCAGCACTAACCAGCCTGTTTTCCGTGTCATATCGATAACCCCAAACCCCATCGTTGATCAGATTGCCACGCTTATCATATTCAAGGACGGAGTCATTGACAGCCGTATATTGGTTAAGATTGTTACTCTTATAGGTTTGACTTGAATCGGGTAGTGCTGCGGGGGCAAAGCTTTTATCTGACAGGCTTACGTGTGTTTTCTGGCGATCAGCGTTGT
>NZ_CAWMEB010000366.1:0-184 GCF_963866145.1 Xenorhabdus sp. NBAII XenSa04 | reverse complement strand
CCATAGTTGGGATGATTTTAAATGTAACTGATTGGCTTACGATTTTGCCCGCTATTAACGCTGAGAGAATCTCATAAGTCAGTGCTAATAGCGGGCTTTTTATATATGTACTAATGAATTAATAATTCCAGCTAAACATCGGTTATCAGTACAACGCTGATCGACAGAAAACACACGTAAGCCT
>NZ_CAWMEB010000365.1:0-210 GCF_963866145.1 Xenorhabdus sp. NBAII XenSa04 | reverse complement strand
TGTACAACTCACTCCGTTAAAGCACTTAATTTCGCGGGCAGCGCAGTTTTTAAAAGAAAAAATATATTTTCTATCAATTATACTGAGGATTTTACGATCCCGTATTCATTGCGAATATATATGAATGATATTGATACACTTAAGAAAAGCATGATTATCACTGATGTTACATGGAGTTTTAAGCAGCAGATGAGGAATACTAAAGGATTA
>NZ_CAWMEB010000364.1:0-399 GCF_963866145.1 Xenorhabdus sp. NBAII XenSa04 | reverse complement strand
TTTTATCAGCAGGTGCAGTATGCCTTACCGGGTGAACGCACGGAGGCACGGTAATGGCCAATCCCAAACCACTGAACCGCCCCGGCAAACTGCGGGACGCTGATGAAGCGGCGATTTATCGGACCAATCCGTCCATTATCGACTATCTGCCCTGGGTGGAATATCTGGACGACGGACAATGCCTGTTGCTGGATGATGGGGTTTCCGTCGGTACGGTCTACCGGATTGAACCTGTTGCCACCGAAGGGCGTCCAATGGAGAGACTGATTGAAATTCGGGATCAGCTGGAAGATGCGATCCAGGACAGTCTGGAAGAGGACGATATCTCACCGTGGGTGGTGCAATTTTTTTGTCAGGACGAAGATGATCCTGCGGCCTGTCTCAATACATTACGGGATT
>NZ_CAWMEB010000363.1:0-399 GCF_963866145.1 Xenorhabdus sp. NBAII XenSa04 | reverse complement strand
TTTTATCAGCAGGTGCAGTACGCCCTGCCGGGTGAACGCACGGAGGCCCTGTGATGGAAATTCCCAAACCGCTGCACCGCCCCGGCAAGTTGCGTGAAGCCGATGAAGCCGCGGTTTACCGGGCCAGTCCCTCCATCATTGATTACCTGCCCTGGGTGGAATATCTGGAAGACGGGCAATGCCTGTTGCTGGATGACGGGATTTCCGTGGGTGCGGTCTATCGCATCGAACCTGTTGCTACCGAAGGGCGTCCAATGGAGAGACTGATTGAAATCCGGGATCAGCTGGAAGATGCGATCCAGGACAGTCTGGAGGAAGACGATATTTCGCCGTGGGTAGTACAATTCTTTTGTCAGGACGAAGATGATCCTGCGGCCTATCTCAATACATTACGGGATT
>NZ_CAWMEB010000362.1:0-200 GCF_963866145.1 Xenorhabdus sp. NBAII XenSa04 | reverse complement strand
GAAGCCGTGGTACTGGCGCGTGAATATCTTCCCCATGAAGAAAATATGTCTCATGAAACCAGTTCTTATAAAACCAATTCTCATAAAAACATAGCGGGACAAAAACGTCTGATCGCCTACATTCTGCCCCAACCTGATACTAAACTGGTGCCGGCTGAACTACGCCAGCAACTGGCGCAGTACCTTGCCGGTTATATGCT
>NZ_CAWMEB010000361.1:0-381 GCF_963866145.1 Xenorhabdus sp. NBAII XenSa04 | reverse complement strand
CAACTGAGCTATTCCCGCATGAATAATGCCTTACGATTTATTTATAACAACTTGATTGTTAAAATATTTTATGTCAGTCGGCATCAAGATGGGCGCTATTATGGATTGGTTTGATAAAGATGGCAAGTATTTTACCTAGAATATGATATCAAATGCTCAAAATACACACTAACTGACACAGTTAATATTATGATCCCCCTTAATAGCGATGACGTTCAATCTCACATCTGCTGAGCTACTTCTTGTTCTTGCATGGTCTTAAACAAAAGAAACAAGAGAAATACTTTCCAGAAAGTTTTTTTAACTTGAGAAGAAAGCTACCGTTGTGGGGTTTATATAATAAGTGGAATTTAAATTATAAGATTTGGAGCGGGAAACGAG
>NZ_CAWMEB010000360.1:0-417 GCF_963866145.1 Xenorhabdus sp. NBAII XenSa04 | reverse complement strand
TTTGAACACCGAATTAATATTAAATGCTTGCACTTATAGTCAGGTCAATACGACATAGATTCGTTAATTGGATAAGCTATAAGGAGAATGAAATTAAGATGAACGAATCTAAATTATGCTGACATAAAACCCCCGTGAGAAATTTCAGCATATATCCATTATCCCATCCTGTTTTCTGAATCTTAGTTTTCACCTCTACCTTAACAGTTATCTCACATTACAATGTTTATTATTTATACTATTTTAGTAAGATAAAGATTAATATCAATTATTTATTATCACTTTACTGAAATTTTTAAATTTATTATTATCCTATTTATAAGTGAAAAAACTACTACAAAATTATTATTCTGCTTTTGTACTGAATATATCAATTATTGAAGTGGTTTCACTGGTTTCTAAATACCTTTTCATAAT
>NZ_CAWMEB010000359.1:0-802 GCF_963866145.1 Xenorhabdus sp. NBAII XenSa04 | reverse complement strand
GGAAAAGCGCTTGGAAAAGGTGGGAAGGCGGCTGTAAAAGGGTTAGGGAACCCCTTCAAGGACAAGACTGCTAAAGAAATTGATGCTATGTTTAGAAAAAAAGGGTTTAAACCTCGTGGTGAAGATCCAGCGGGAGGTACAGGAGGATATGTAAATCCCAAAACTAAACGTTCATATCATATCGATCCCAAAGAATGGGGAAACTATAGAGAACCCAATCATGTTGACGTAAATAGACCTAAGGGCAGTACTCTCCCTAAAAAGAAATATCCGTATAAGGAGGATTAATAGCATATGAATACTCACATATCTTCAAAAGATATTTTTATTACCCTGTCAAGATTTAGAATGTTTTTAAATCATTCCTGGCCTGCTATAGATGAAATACTCTATGACCATGATTGGGATAATGATCAGGAATTTATCGATGAATGGATGAATGCAAACTGGTCTTTATTGGTAGGACGTCGGCTCTTTGGCAAAGATAGTGAAATTCAACCCTATGCCTTAGGAACAATATACATGTTGAAAAATAGCTACAACAGAATCATTGTTACAATTGATAACAAAAAATATATTTTCTCTGAATTTTCCTCGTCGGAGGATGGACTAACCACTGCACCACCTTTTGATATGATGAGAATTGTATCATTGGAAGGAAATATCAGAGCAGTCCCGTTTAAAAGAGAACATTTAACTTTAGAATATAGTAATCAGTAGAGTTTATTATTTAATTAGTTTACACTTTTTTGATAATATTAATAAATCTTAAAAAATAATTGTTGGCTCGCTTATCGGCGAG
>NZ_CAWMEB010000358.1:0-381 GCF_963866145.1 Xenorhabdus sp. NBAII XenSa04 | reverse complement strand
GTCTTGGTAGGCTTCGTAGATCCCTTTAGCTCCACCAACAATAGGTATGTAATCCAGAACTGTACTTGCAGTCTCTCCCCATTGTCCTGTCGGGTCAACGAGGTTAACGGGGTCGTTGCCGGTATAGGCGTAGAGATTGAGGCCATCCTCTGTTCCAGCGGGGTCAGTCTGCAAAAAGCGCCCCAGAGCGGGAGAGTAATAGCGTGCCCGGTTGTAAGACAGGCCGGTTTCAGGATCAATACGCCGCCCGGCAAAGCGGAAAGCCGCATTACCGAAATCCCTCTCTAACCCATAAGCAGTATAGCTGTGTTTTTCTATTACCTCACCTTGCGCATTCGTGAGGGCAATGGTCGAGCCTAAGGCATCCTGAAAATAAAAATT
>NZ_CAWMEB010000357.1:0-49539 GCF_963866145.1 Xenorhabdus sp. NBAII XenSa04 | reverse complement strand
CCAACTGAGCTACGGACGCAATCTAAATTTCAGTGGCTGACAACGGGGACGAATATTAACGATCACTGAGCTGTCTGGCAAGGGGAAAAATGTAAATTCGTGTTCGATTGCTCGCATTTACATCTATCAGTGTGAATTTATAACTTTTTCCCCTTGAGATGATAATCTAATACACTGAATTAACGAGTAGAATATGCCAGAACAGTATGATCAGGTTGTTTTTGTAACCACCAAATCCGGCTACCCATCATGATTGCCGCTACAGTTAATCCGATAATAAATCCAATCCAGAAACCCTGTGGCCCCATTGGTTCAGTCACATAGTTGGTTAATGCTAGTATATAACCACTAGGTAATCCGAAACCCCAATATGCGATGAAAGTAATAAAGAAAATAGAACGTGTATCTTTATATCCGCGCAATACCCCGGAACCAATCACCTGAACTGAATCAGAAAGCTGATAGATAGCTGCAAACAGCATCAAATGAGATGCCAAAGTGACAACTTCAGAATTATTGTTGTACATGATTGCAATTGGTTCACGGAATAGAATCGTGAAGGTTGCTGTTATACACGCAACTACCAAGCCAACAACAAGGCTGGTATAAGCTGATATTTTAGCGCCTTCGGTTGATTTCTGCCCAAGGTTATAACCTACACGGATAGTTGCCGCTATGCCAAATGACAACGGGAACATAAACATCAATGAGCTGAAATTGAGAGAAATTTGATGCCCTGCAACGGCAATTACGCCGAGAGGAGAGATCAGTAGGGATACAACAGCAAATAACGTAACCTCAAAGAACATAGCCAGAGCGATGGGCAAGCCAAGCAGAGTAATGCGTTTTTGAGCATGCCAGTTAGGACGGGTAAAATTATCAAACGTATGGATATCTTTCTGAGAAGGTGAGTGTTTGACATATGCAAGTAGTAACAGGAACATTACCCAGTAAACGGCTGCTGTCGCAACACCACAACCCACACCACCAAGTTCCGGAGCACCGAATTTACCGTAAATGAAAATGTAGTTGACGGGGATATTAACCAATAATCCTAAGATACCAATAACCATTGCTGGTTTGGTTTTTGACAGCCCTTCACACTGACTGCGTAAAACCTGGTAGTACAGACAACCAGGCGCTCCCCACATAATAGCGTGAATAAAATCTACAGCTTTTTGTGCCAGAATAGGATCCACATTATGTTGCGCTTCTATAATGAAGCGGCAGTTATACAAAATTGTAATAATGAAAATAGCCAAGAACGTTGCCAGCCAAAAACCTTGTTGGATTTGGCTGGCGACATTTTTTCTCTGGCCTGAGCCATTCATATGCGCAACGATTGGTGTTAAGGCCATCAACAAGCCTTGACCAAACAGAATCGCTGGCAGCCAAATTGATGTCCCGATAGCAACCGCAGACATCTCGATTGCGCCGGCTTTACCAGCCATAACTGTATCTACAAAACCCATCGCAGTTTGTGAAAATTGAGCGATGATGACGGGGATCCCCAGAGCGAGCAAACTACGCGCTTCATTTAAATATTTCTGCACGTACTACACCTTTTTTGATTAAAAATTAATTAGAAGAACAAGGAATATTTCTGCGAGCAAACGAAGTTGTTTGAAAAGTAATCTCTTGTTAACTCAAGTATTGTATAGGACTCATTTTATTAAACCAATCATTGCACGATATTTATACCAAATCGAAAATAACTCTCAACCGAAATAGTGTCTAAAAGAGATGAGTACGTTACACTAACTTATCATGCAAAACGATGAAAGAGGTTTCCCATGTTTACAGGCATTGTCCAGGGAAAAGCGCCTATAGTTGCTATTGAAGAAAAAACACACTTTCGGACTCATATAGTTAAATTTCCGGCTGAATTATTACCCGAAATTGAAACGGGAGCTTCCGTTTCCCATAATGGCTGTTGTTTGACTGTCACCAAAATAGATGGCGATTTGATTAGTTTCGATTTGATGAAAGAGACACTGCGTTTGACTAATCTCGGTGAGCTTAAAGTTGGCGATTTAGTAAATTTGGAAAGAGCAGCAAAATTTGGTGATGAAATTGGTGGGCATTTGATGTCCGGTCATGTCATCACAACGGCTGAAATTGCTAAAATTTTTACTTCGGAAAATAACCATGAAATATGGTTCCGTATTTATGATAAGCAGTTAATGAAATATATCCTGCATAAAGGTTTTGTTGGTATTGATGGGATCAGCCTGACGATTGGAGATGTCGTGCATAATCGTTTCTGTGTTCATTTGATTCCAGAAACGTTGGAACGTACGACACTGGGCAAAAAACGCATTGGTCAAAAAGTAAATATTGAAATTGACCCACAGACACAAGCAATTGTAGATACTGTTGAACGGTTCATGGCGCAAAAAGAACAGGAAAGAGTATTATCCCAATTGGAAGAGTAGTTAACGTTGCTTATATTAAAAAATATTAATGAAAAAAGCTACAGAGGTATTCACTGTAGCTTTTCAACAGCTTTAGAAAGCTGTTGTAAACAATATCATCGAGGAACTCTCAGCCCATTTTCAATTCCATGCGGGCTGAACATAACTTGCCATAGTTGAATATCTCTGGCACGGAATGCGCCAGCGCAGGCATTCAGATAATAGCTGAACATTCGTTTGAAACGAGGGCTGTAGTTATTTTCTATCTTACTCCAGTTCTTGATAAAACGTTCATACCATGCCATCAGGGTACGATCATAATCAGCCCCAAAGTTATGCCAATCTTCCATAACGAACTTTCCAGTGCTGGCTTTGGCGATCTTTGCAATTGATGGTAAGTGGCCATTAGGGAAAATATATTTGCTGATCCATGCATCGACATTGATTTTATCTTGATTGGAACCAATAGTATGAAGTAAGAAAAGCCCATCAGGTTTCAGGTTCTTACGTACTATATCGAAATAATTGGCGTAATTTTTATAGCCAACGTGTTCAAACATGCCAACGGAAACAATTCTGTCAAACTGTAGATTCAGGTCACGATAATCTTCAAGGATGATTTTAACATCCAGATCTTTACAGCGGTCTTGAGCGTATTTCTGTTGCTCTACAGAAATGGTAACACCAGTAACGGAGACATTATAGTGTTTGGCAGCATAGGCGGCCAACCCACCCCATCCACATCCGATATCCAAAAGAGTCATGCCCGGTGATAACTGTAGTTTTTCGCAAATTAACCGGAGCTTATTAGATTGAGCTTCTTCCAGAGTATTTGCATCTTTCCAGTAACCACAGGAATATTGCATGTAGGGATCAAGCATGAGCGTGAATAAGTCATTACCTAAATCATAATGCTCTTCACCCACGATCCAAGCTCGTTTGGGAGATTGTAAATTAAACACGCGGGAGGCAATAACCTTCAAGATATCTTTGATATTTTTAGGGATGCTATGTTCCAGGCCCGCTCTTAAGACTTTATAAAAGAATATGTCCAAACGTTCACAATCCCACCAACCATCCATATAACTTTCACCCAATCCCAAAGAGCCTTGTTTTAACACTCTTTTATAGAAATCAGGGTTTTTGACTTGTATATCAAAAGGACGCTTGCCGTTGATTTCAACATCCGCTTCTTGAAGCAAGTCATTGGCGATCCTATGCCACTGGTCAGTAATGGTTTTTTTTCCTTCAACGAAAGATGAACTCATAGACTCTCCAACATTTGTTTGATGGAATTTTGAGGTATATCTTTGTGATAGGTTATTTATTATCCTAAAACAAAAATGGATTGACTTGAAATTAAGCAGAAAATGTTTCAAAGGCAGAGATGCCAATTCATCCTGAAATTAAAGAGAGCTTCATTGCCTTTAGAAACCTCAAATTCCGAGTTTTTTAGAATAATGAATCTGTATGAGTATATGAGTGAAATAATATTTAAACAATAATTTAAAGGCCATATTATGGTATGGCCTTTATATGAGAATATTCTTAGTTATTATCTTTCGGCGTAATTTTTAAATATATGACTAATGATTATCGTTTACTTTTTTCTTTTGTAAACAATAACCTATTATCATTGGGATAATGGTCGAAACCATCACTGTTGTAGTAGACAGAAGCGGGTTTTTCATAAACGTAGCAACAAACATGCTGGCAATAAAGCAAAGACCCAACTGTAAAGCATTTTGTAATGCGGCCGCTTTACCGCCGTCTTTTGGGTAAACAGAAAGTGCATTTGCCACAGCAATAGGGTAAGAAGCACCATTCATGACGGCCATAAAACAGAAAGGAATAAGAATAAGCATGAAAGAAGGATAAATTCGGGCAATTAAATAGATGAGTACCATGCTTACAGCATAGCCTATCAGCAAAATTGGAAATATGGTTTCACTTTTGACTTTTTCCAATAAAATGCGGCAACCATATCCACCGAGCATAAATGCCAAAGTTTGTGGAATATAGCTTAAGCCAATATCTGTGGCATCATAACCCATATTGATAAGAATCGTTGGTGAACCCGTTAGCCAGGCAAAAAAACCAGCACTACAGGAAGCATAAATCAACACATTTCCGCTGAAGGTTGAAGACTTCAATAAGGTGAAGAAAGAAACTTTATTTTCATTAATGTTGGTGTCAATAATAGGTGCGCGTTTACTTGCCAGTAAAAATGTGGGTACAAGCAGAACTAGTGTGACAGCCATTAAAACAAGAAAAATAGTTCTCCAACCTGTATGTGACAATAACCATGCACCGAGTAAAGGGGCAAGGGCAGGGGAAAGTGCGACCAGTGGCATAATCATGGCAAAAACACGTTTTGTGCGTTCAGAGTCATACCTATCAACGACTAGAGCTTGCCAGGAAACAGCAGCAGAACAGACACCCACAGCTTGAATAAATCTCAGAATAAGTAATTGAGTTGCATCTGTTATCCAAAGCATTCCTAAACAGCTAAGACAAAACAGAGACAAGCCGATAAGCAGAACAGGTTTTCTTCCCAGACGATCAGACAATTGTCCCCATAAAAGCTGAGCAACTGCAAAACCAGCAAGAAAAACGCTGAGGCTTGCACTAATAGCCCCTTCTGATGTACCTAAGTCTTTTGCCATGGCATCAAAAGCGGGCAGATACATATCAATAGCTAAGTAGCCAAGCATACTTAGGCCAGCGAGATAAAGCATAAATGGTATGGAATTTTTATTTGTAGTCATTGTGTCAATAAATCGATGTGATAATTGATAAGAGAATATACGGTTTATTTTATATGGCGTAATTTTTGCTTGTGAAACGGTATTATTTGCATAATGCTGTGAAAAAAATTAAAAGGAAGAAATATGTGGTCTGAATATTCTCTGGAAGTTGTTGATGCTGTAGCCAGAACAGGAAGTTTCAGTGCAGCAGCATCAGAGCTTCACCGCGTACCTTCTGCCATCAGTTATACAATAAAACAACTTGAAGAATGGTTGGCAGTGCCTTTATTTGAACGTCGTCATCGCGATGTGGAATTAACCGGGGCAGGGGCTATCTTCGTAAAGGAAGCGCGTTCTGTTATCAAAAAAATGTATCATACTCGTCATCAATGCCAGCAAGTGGCGAATGGTTGGCGTGGGCAACTCAGTATCGCTGTTGATCAAGTGGTGAAACCAGAACGGACACGCCAGCTTATTCTGGATTTTTACCGCCATTTTCCGGATATCGAGTTATTTATTTATCCTGAGGTTTTTAATGGGGTATGGGATGCGCTAGTGGATGGGCGCGTTGATGTTGCTATTGGCGCCACTCGCGCTTCTCCGGTCGGGGAACGGTATAGTTTCAGGGATATGGGGTTCATGCCGTGGTTATGTGTTGCCAGTCCTGAGCATGCGTTAACCTCTATAACAGAAAGATTAAATGATGACCAATTGAGGGCTTATCCTAGCTTGTGCCTTGAAGATACTTCACGCAATTTGCCCAAACGTAATACATGGGCTTTGGATAATCAACGGCGGTTAGTTGTTCCTGATTGGAATGCGGGGTTGGCTTGCCTGATGGATGGACTGTGTGTGGGAATGGTGCCCACACATCGTGCTTTGCCGCTCATTCGTCAAGGAAAACTCAGCTTGCTTGAACTTGAGCAACCATTACCTGATAGCCCATGTTGCCTGACATGGTCGCAAAAAAGCCATTCACCTGCATTAAGCTGGTTGCTTGATTATCTTGGAGATAGTGCAACACTCAACGCTGAATGGCTACAAGAGGATTAATTGTTAACGACGATAATCAATGAAAGGGCCATCTGCAACAGAGCGCCGTTCAACAAGGCGCGGATGGACTTCGATAGTTTGTGCATCTTCACGTTTATTAATGATCCTATCAAGTAACGTGGAAAAAGCCATCTGCCCCAGACGCTCTTTAGGCTGATGAATCGTTGTCAGCGCTGGTGTAAAATAACGGGCATTGCGAATATTGTCATAACCAATGACAGAGATATCTTGTGGAACACGTAACCCCATCTCATCAGCAGCACAGATCGCCCCCATTGCCATGACATCTCCTCCACAAAACACGGCCGTAGGGCGGTGTTTTTGGCTTAAGATCTTATACATCGCCTGATAACCGGATTCAGGCTCAAAATCCCCCTGAACAATCCATTCTTCCCGAATAGTGATATTGGCTTCTTTCAACGCCTTGAGGAAACCTTGATGACGTCCGCCTCCGGTATTTCTGGCTAATGATCCGGGAATAGCAGCAATATCACGGTGACCACGTTCAATCAGATATCGACCGGCCAAATAACCACCATGGAAAGCATTATCGATAATTGCATCAGTGAAATCCCCTCTGGCCTCACCCCAATCCATGACTACCATGGGGATGTTGCGATAGTCTTCCAGCATTCCCAACAGTTGTTGAGGATATTCAGAACACATAACCAGTAAACCATCAACGCGTTTTTGTGCCAGCATAGCGAGATAAGCTTTTTGTTTGTCGAGATTGTTATGGGAATTACATAAAATCAAAGTATAACCTTTGCTATAACAACTATTTTCGACAGACTCTATGATTTCAGCGAAATAAGGTGCTTCACTTGATGTTGCCAGTAATCCGATAGATTTGGTGTGATTAACCTTCAAGCTACGGGCAACAGCACTGGGGGAATAATTCAGTTCTTTAATGGCAGCCCACACTGTGGCCTTTGTATCTTCGGCGACGAAACGGGTTTTATTGATAACATGGGATACGGTTGTGGTTGAAACACCAGCGCGTTTGGCCACATCTTTAATCGTTGCCATGATAAAAAGGACTCCTGACCTTAGGTCTAAATTTGTATACCCTTCATCTGGATATAGATCTTTGTTAATCATTTGCCAGTATTATATTTATATATAGGAAGATAACTGACAACAATTTAGCGATAAACCCTGAATTTTGTCTGATCTAGCGCAAAAGTGAAAGTAGTAATCAATGCTATAAAGTATATGCATTAAATATCACAGTGTGGTTTTTTTAACCTCTGAGGTAAATAGCCAAACAAAATTTATGGTGTCGCTGAGTCTTAATTTTCATGGTGAGGATGGCTTATGGATACAGATCTGAAATTGGGATTATTGACTGCCTGTAGTGCATTAATCATGATTGTTTTTCTGGGGGGACTTTGCCTGATCTAATCAAGGTCGGGAAACAATATCAAGGTGAAATGCTGTCTGTTTTACTTTAAGGCAAGTAAAGGTAAGTTTTTCACTACTCAAAGGGCACTTACTAAATGAAATTAAGTGTGTTGAATCGGAAAAACTTACCCTTGTCATTTTAACTGGTGAATTAATTAAGCCAGATTTTCTTCCACAAATTTCCAGTTAACCAGAGCCCAGAAATGCTCCAGATATTGAGGACGTGCATTGCGGTAATCGATGTAATAGGCATGTTCCCAAACGTCAACTGTCAGAACTGGTTTATCTTCACCAGTCAATGGAGTTGCTGCGTTGGAGGTATTGACGATAGCCAGACTGCCGTCGGTTTTCTTAACCAGCCATGTCCAGCCAGAACCGAAGTTTTTCAGTGCGGCATCAGTAAATTGCTGTTTAAACTCAGCAAAAGAACCGAAAGAATTATTGATGGCTTCTGCAACTTTACCAGTTGGTTCACCACCACCATTTGGTGACAGGCTATGCCAATAGAAGGTGTGGTTCCAGACTTGTGCTGCGTTATTAAAGATACCACCTTCAGAGGATTTGATAATTTCTTCCAGTGATTTTCCGGCAAACCCAGTATCTTTAATCAGATTATTCAGGTTTACAACGTAAGCGTTGTGGTGTTTACCGTAATGATATTCCAGAGTTTCTGCTGAGATGTGAGGTTCTAAGGCATCTTTAGCATAAGGTAATGCTGGTAATTCAAAAGACATTGCATACTCCTTTTAATATCGGGTTTTTGGCTTTATAAACCATGACTTGTAGCGTATTAATCATGGATAGAGCAAATTTTAGCTTATTATCATGTTGCTATTTTGTTTGGTAATTATCTTAACAATTTTTCTGCTAAATAACAGGGGAAATGATGTTATTTAGTGGCGATTTGACGTAGAAGCATTCAATTTTACTGATTTTAATATTTATTAAGGATGAAAATATCAACTAGTTACAACCTATTGTTCAGAACAAAAAATTTGCAGGAGTGTGTTCACGGTAGCAAATCAGCATCAGAAAGTGGTATTCTGAATCAATCTTTTCTGATGCTGATAAACAGCGCCTGCCGTTTAAGGAAGTAAAAATGACGACAATTGAGAAAATCGAACGCCAGATTCAAGAAAACCCAATCCTGCTGTATATGAAAGGTTCACCAAAACTGCCAAGCTGTGGTTTTTCTGCTCAGGCAGTTCAAGCTTTGTCTGCTTGTGGTGAACGTTTTGCCTATGTAGATATTCTGCAAAACCCTGATATCCGCGCAGAGTTGCCTAAATATGCAAACTGGCCAACATTCCCTCAGCTTTGGGTTGAAGGTGAGTTAATTGGGGGATGTGACATTCTGATTGAAATGTATCAACGTGGTGAATTACAGGTTCTGCTCAAAGAGACTGCGGATAAATACCGTGAGCAGGAAGACAGTCAGTAATTTGTTGTCTCAGTAAAGTTTTGAATCAACAAAGCCCCATACACAATTAGCATGAATAATCATATTTATTGACGGTAATATTCCATGGCAATGTTAGGTTGTGGCAACAGGTATGGGGTGATAATCGTTATAGAGTTATAAACTGAGCGCCTATCTTAAGGCGCTCAGTTTATCAGGTTTCATTATTGTGATCTGGCACAGCCAACGGCCAACCACCAAGCCGTTTCCAGCGATTAACCAATTCGCAGAAAAGCAGGGCAGTCCGGTCTGTATCATACAGAGCACTATGTGCCTGATTATTATCAAAAGGTATTTCTGCTGTAATACAAGCTTTAGCCAGAATTGTCTGGCCTAGCACTAATCCACTTAATGCGGCAGTATCAAAAGTGGCAAAAGGGTGAAATGGATTGCGTTTTAAACCAGAGCGTTCTGCTGCCGCCATAACAAAATTGTGATCAAAACTGGCGTTGTGGGCAACTATAATTGCGCGGTTGCAATGACTGTCTTTCATGCCTTTGCGGATCATTTTGAAAATAGCATGTAACGCTGTATATTCACTGACAGCTCCCCGTAATGGGTTGGTAGGGTCGATACCTGTAAATGCTAAAGCTGCCGGGTCAAGGTTGGCTCCTTCAAAGGGCTCAATGTGGAAATGTAGCGTATCAGCAGGTGCCAGCCAACCTTCTTCATCCATTTTTAAAGTAATTGCAGCGATTTCGAGTAAAGCATCTGTCCGTGCATTAAAACCAGCAGTTTCTACATCAATGACAACGGGATAATAGCCACGAAAACGTCCGCTTAGTATGTTTTGATCTTTTGTATTAGACATCTGATTTTGTTCTTAACTTCAGGATAGCGGATATTATGACAAAATTTACGTTGTCTTGCAGAAGTAATATTTATCCAGTTGAGAAATGAAGGGCATGCAAGATGCCCTTTTGTAGAGAAGAATAATTAACGCCCTAATGCACTGGTGGCACTTTTGTTTTCGATTAACTCGATCTTATAGCCGTCAGGATCTTCAACAAAAGCAATAATAGTTGTTCCACCTTTAACTGGCCCTGCTTCGCGAGTGACTTTCCCGCCAGCAAGTTTGATACGTTCACAAGTTGCTGCAACATCATCAACGCCTAAGGCGATATGACCGAATGCGGTTCCCATTTCGTAGTTTTCAACTCCCCAATTATAGGTCAGTTCGATGACAGCACCTTGACTTTCATCGGTATAACCTACAAAAGCGAGGGAATATTTATACTCTGGATTTTCACTAGTACGAAGTAGACGCATACCCATCACTTTAGTATAAAAATCAATCGAGCGTTGCATATTGCCAACACGGATCATTGTATGAAGTAGACGCATGATTACCTCTTGAATTTATGGTCTTATAATCAAATGGCGATATCGCGAAATAACGTAGTGGTGAAATTTCGCGCTCTGACTGCATATGTTTGATTAACTATATATGGTAAAGATAAAGTAATTCAATTCGTCCTTTCATCTATTTTGTTTCTAATCATTACTATTTTTGTAGTTCAATATTTGGCTTGAACTTAATCTGGGTAATGTTGCAATTCTGTCATAGATATTATTTAGGTAACTCTGAGTACAGGAGGATGACATGGCTGAGCAATTAGAGTTTTTTGCTATTCCGAATCCTTGTAAAGGAATTTGTGAATCTGATACTCGTGGTTTCTGTCGGGGATGTTATCGCAGTAGGGAGGAGCGATTTATGTGGATGAAATTATCAGATGGACAAAAAAGAGAAGTATTGCGGTTATGTCGTGATAGATATCTGCGAATGAGAAGGAATAAAGAACATGATGAAGGTGAACCATCAAAACAGCTTGGATTATTTTGATTTTCCGTCTTAACTGTTAATGAAAATTGTTTATATGAATAATATTTCATATTTCCCATAAGGTTAGGAAGTTTTACTGTAATAAAATGATATTTTATTCATATTACATGTCTTTTATTTGATATAGGTCATTAAAAAATATTATAACAGTTGACTAATTAAAGTCTTTCGGTAAAATTTTCTTATCAAATAATCAATTATTGAACAATAATCACGCTAATTATTTATCTTATTGTTTTTAATGATTTTTGTCTTTTTATTGGCTGTAACTGTAAGAGAAAAATGATATTAATGTAAAAATATATAGATTAGTATTTGGATGGCGGTTATTCTTATAGAACTTTAGCCGAGTGGTGCTGTATCTATTTTTTAGAGTTTGTATTTGTTTCGTTGATATTTAAAATTTTAATAGTTTAGTTGAAGGATTATTTTATACAGTTTATATCGTTGGTGGATTAATGCGCGATTTTATTCGATGTGCCGTAAAACTTCGCTTTTTAGGGCAACGAAGATGTCAACTTTATTTTTTGTTTGTGAAACGTAAGTAACACGCCAACGCGACACTAATTAAGTAATTAGCGAAATATCTGACTTTACTTATGTGAGCGTGATATAGGATGCGTATCCATTATTCATATGAATAAACTGATTGGATAATTCATTGATGTTATATGAGTCTCTAATTATAAGGAGGGGTAATTGGAATTGACATTGGGATCAGACCTGGCACGTTTAGTTCGTGTTTGGCGCGCTTTAATTGATCATCGTTTGAAGCCGTTGAAATTAACTCAAACACATTGGGTTACTCTGTATAATATTAGTCTGTTACCACCGGAGCAGTCACAGATACAACTTGCGAAAGCTATTGGTATCGAACAACCGTCCTTGGTAAGAACTTTAGATCAATTAGAAGAAAAAAAACTCATTACAAGGCACACATGTGCTAATGACCGGCGTGCCAAAAGAATCAAATTAACCGAAGAATCGGAAAATTTTATCAAAGAAGTGGATAGTGTTATTGGTTTGACGAGGAAAGAAATTTTGGAGGGAATTACTCATGATGAGCTAATTCTGCTTGCTTCTGTAATAAAAAAAATCGAAAAAAATATTAACCAATTACATAAACAGGTAATATAAAAATCAATCGATAAACAGAAAATCACGGATTACCGAGATTTAGTTCCGCGATTTTCTGTTTAAATATACATTGAACAATGTTAAATAGGTGATACCGTTGTCGAGTCGCCACTATCGACGATTTTAACTCGTTGCCCTTTATTGAATACAACCTGATCCAGCTTCTGTACCACAACGATATTCCTTCCGCTATCAGTACGAATTTCCAATTCAACACCTTTTGTTTTATCGAGAACACCTTCAATTCCTTGACCTGCCATTCCACCAGCGATAGCACCTGCGGCTGTTGCAAGCTTTTGACCAGAACCACCACCAATGGTATTTCCTAATAATCCACCTAAAACAGCTCCACCAATCAGACCCAGTACATTCGGGTCACCAGACTGACCACCTTTAATAGTCACCGGGCGGACGGACAGAATAGTGCCATAGGCAACGTTTTGAATTTGTTTGGCTTGACCAATCGAGTAGGTGTCGCTGGAAAGTGCTCCCATGTCAGCACATCCGGATAATGTTGTCACTACAACTGCACCAACCAGGAAACGTTTGAACATAGTTACTCCTAATTTTAATGCTACGGGGGAAAACTGATAATAAACCTACAACCAAGCATTCAGCTACTATGGTCAGTAACAAGCATAATAATTTTGCGAGTTACTTATTCTATACACTAATGGCTTATCTCTAAATATATAATAAATTTCTCGATGAACTCCAATAGGAATAATTCCTGACCAAAAGTTTAGCATGTTTTGTGAAGAGTCCTCCAAAACTCAGATTTTATCTCTTATATTGCTTGTTAAGCATATATAGTCCAAATCAATGTGTTTTATAGTTACACGGAATTTATTTACAAATGTAATCCATTCTTTAAATAGGAGAATATTTATGAAGTCAGGACGTTATATTGGTGTGATGTCGGGCACCAGCATGGATGGGGTTGATGTTATTTTAGCAGAGATTAGTGATAAGGCGGTTACACAGCAGGAAAGTTATAGCCATCCATTTCCTCAGGAACTTAAACAAAAATTACTTTCTATTTGTCAGGGGCAGCAGACAACATTATCAATAGTTGGGCAGCTTGATTATGAACTGGGGACGCTTTTTGCTGAATCAGTAAAAGGATTATTAGATAAAGCCGGGTTAACTGCAAATGATATTACAGCGATTGGGTGTCATGGTCAGACTGTATGGCATGAACCGGACGGCGAAAAACCTTTTACCATACAAATCGGTGATAATAACCGTGTAGCAGCATTAACGGGCATTACAACTGTAGGAGATTTTCGCCGCCGCGATATGGCGTATGGTGGTCAGGGAGCACCTTTAGTTCCCGCATTCCATATGGCGGTACTTGGGCATCCGGCAGAAAGGCGTGTGATTCTTAATATTGGTGGTATTGCCAATATCTCTGCGCTTCTGCCAAATTCTGCTGTCAAAGGATACGATACCGGGCCGGGGAATATGCTGATGGATGCCTGGACATGGCGTCATAAACAACTGCCTTATGATAAAGATGCACAATGGGCGGATGAAGGGAACGTCAACGAGGATTTACTACAGAAAATGTTGTCTGATCCTTACTTCGCACGTACTGCGCCGAAAAGTACGGGGCGTGAATACTTCAATATGGCATGGTTGGAAAAACAATTGGTTGATTTTCCTGATGTCAAACCAGAGGATGTGCAAGCCACTCTAGCTGAACTGACAGCAGTTAGTATTGCCGAGCAGGTATTACTGAATGATGGTTGTGAACGTTTGTTGGTTTGTGGTGGTGGTGCCAGAAATCCGCTCATCATGCACCGATTGTCTGCTTTGTTGCCTGATACTGAAGTTGCTACAACAGATAAATATGGATTGAGTGGTGATGATATGGAAGCATTAGCATTCGCTTGGTTGGCATTCCGTACAATATCTGGGCTGCCGGGTAACTTACCATCAGTAACTGGTGCCGACAGGGCAACGATTTTAGGAGCAATTTATCCTGTTGCTGATAGATAACAATGTTATGCTGATACTCATTCAGGAATCGAGAGCTAAAAATGTCAGAGCATAATGAAACTCATATAGCAGAATTGCGCCGCGAATATATGCGTGGCGGATTACGGCGGAAAGATCTTACTAAAGAGCCGATGGATTTGTTCGAACTGTGGTTCAAACAGGCCTGTGAAGCCAAACTCAGCGATCCAACGGCAATGTGTATTGCGACGGTTGATGAGCATGGTCAGCCTTATCAGCGTATTGTTTTATTAAAACACTTTGATACCCGTAGTCTGGTGTTTTATACCAATCTTGGCAGTCGGAAGGCAAAACATTTAGCTCAAAATAACCGTATCAGTCTCCATTTCCCATGGTATCAGCTTGAGCGACAGGTTAGTTTCCTGGGAAAAGCTGAACGTTTATCACCTGTTGAAGTGGTGAAATATTTTCACAGCCGTCCGAAAGATAGTCAGATTGCAGCTTGGGCTTCACAACAATCTTCTCGTATTTCGGCCAGAAGTATTTTAGAAAGTAAGTTCTTAGAACTTAAGCAGAAATTTCAGAATGGCGAAGTGCCGTTACCCAGTTTCTGGGGGGGATTCCGGGTTGAGTTTGATTCAGTAGAGTTTTGGCAGGGAGGTGCTAGTCGTCTTCATGATCGTTTTCTGTACCAACGTGAAGGAGATGAGTGGCATATTGATCGTCTGGCGCCTTAACTGTACCAATTACCATTTTTAATACTGGCACTTATATTACTGGCGTTTTATGCTATAGCGCGCGATTTATAGCAAATTGTGACAATTATATATGCCTAATAGGTTGCAAGTTGCAGTGCAGCAATCAGTGAACATAATCGATAAAGCCTGCAACTTGAAAGACAAAGGGTATAACTACAGAATACAAACCGATGGAGTCATTGATGTCTAGCAATAACCTGATTAAACAACTGCAAGAGCGGGGCCTTATTGCCCAGGTAACGGATGAAGAAGCGTTAGCGGAAAGACTGGCGCAAAGTCCGGTCTCTCTCTATTGCGGCTTTGATCCTACCGCTGACAGCTTGCATTTGGGCCATCTGGTTCCCTTGCTGTGTTTAAAAAGATTCCAACTGGCAGGGCATAAGCCGATAGCGTTAGTAGGTGGAGCGACAGGTCTGATTGGCGATCCGAGCTTTAAAGCTGTGGAGCGTAAATTAAATACAGAAGAAACTGTCAAAGAGTGGGTTGAAAAAATTCGGAAACAAGTTTCACCATTCCTCGATTTTGAAGGTGAGAATGGTGCAGAATTAGCCAACAATTATGAATGGTTTGGCGAAATGGATGTACTGACTTTTCTGCGTGATATAGGCAAGCACTTTTCCGTTAACCAGATGATCAATAAAGAAGCGGTGAAGCAGCGCCTGAACCGTGATGATGTTGGTATTTCGTACACTGAGTTTTCTTATAACCTGTTACAATCTTATGATTTTGCTAACCTGAATGGAAAATACGGTGTTGAATTGCAGATCGGTGGTTCAGACCAATGGGGCAATATTACGTCAGGTATCGATTTGACACGCCGTTTACATCAGAAACAAGTATTTGGTTTGACAGTACCTCTGATTACTAAATCTGATGGCACCAAATTCGGTAAAACAGAAGGTGGCGCAGTTTGGTTGGATCCTAAGAAAACCAGCCCATACAAATTTTATCAGTTCTGGATTAACACAGCAGATGCTGATGTGTATCGTTTCCTGAAATTTTTTACTTTCATCAGCATTGAGAAAATCAACGCATTGGAAGAAGAAGATAAGAACAGCAGTAAAGCTCCGCGAGCTCAGTATGTTCTGGCCGAAGAAGTTACCAGACTGGTACATGGTGAAGCGGGTCTTACTGCGGCGAAACGCATTACTGAAAGCTTGTTCTCTGGCGCTGTCGCCGATTTGACCGAAGATGATTTTGCACAATTAGCGCAGGATGGTATGCCGGCAATTGAACTTGAGAAGGATGCTGATTTGCAACAGGCTCTGGTGACCGCTGAATTTGTTCCTTCCCGTGGGCAGGCGCGGACCATGATCAGCTCCAATGCGGTTTCCGTTAATGGTGAAAAACAGTCTGAGCCTATGTATGTGTTTACCGATAATGACCGTCTGTTTGGACGTTATACTTTACTGCGCCGTGGTAAAAAACATTACTGCCTCATTAATTGGAAATAATCCATAAAAGTGTTACTAAAGGGCAACGTACTGTTGCCCTTAAAATATCTGCCTGTTAAGCCACTTATGGTTCTTAAACATGGTTTTTAAGCATCGCTCCTAAAATAATAAACCAGGCCTTATCATGAAAAATATTCTTTCAATTCAGTCTCATGTTGTTTTTGGTCACGCAGGAAACAGCGCGTCTGTTTTTCCGATGTGTCGTATGGGAGTGAACGTATGGCCATTAAATACGGTTCAGTTTTCTAACCATACTCAATATCCACAATGGCGTGGTTGTGTGATGCCGCCGGAGCATCTGGCTGAAATTGTGCAGGGAATTGGTGAAATTAATAAATTAGCATCCTGTAATGCCGTACTGAGTGGTTATATTGGTTCGGCGGAGCAGGGAAACTATATCCTTGATATCGTGAAACAGGTTAAACAAGCTAATCCTGAGGCATGGTATTTCTGTGATCCTGTTATGGGACATCCGGAAAAAGGATGCATTGTTGCTCCGGGAGTGGCCGAATTCCTTACTGAAAAGGCGTTACCTGTCAGTGATATCATTGCCCCTAATTTACTGGAGCTTGAAACACTGGTTATGCGGGAAATCAAAGAGGTAGAACAAGCAATATCCGCAGCCCGTTTACTGTGTGAAAAAGGCCCTAAAATTGTTTTGGTTAAACATCTTAGTCGTGCAGGCTACCGAAAAGATAATTTCGAAATGTTGCTGGTAACTAAAGAAAATAGCTGGCATATCAGCCGACCATTGATCGATACCGGTGAACGTCAACCCGTTGGAATAGGTGATTTAACCAGCGGCTTATTCCTCGTTAACCTACTGAAAAGCCCGTCTTTAACAAATTCAGCATTGCAGGCTGCGTTGGAACATGTTACCGCAGGAGTTTATGAAGTCATGCTGGAAACGCAAAAAAGAGGAGAGTTTGAGTTACAGCTTGTAGCTGCTCAGGACAAGATGGTAACCCCGACCCATAAATTCAGTGCCGTGCAAATTGATTAAGTATAAAAACAGCCAGTATTGTTCATGCTCATCCTGGGAAAACCAGATATGACTCTGGCTTTCCCGGAGGTATTGCTACTAGAGCATTATGGCTTATTTAATAGACTCTTAGTCTTTTTTGTTGGAATACGCGCGAACATATTTAATAATGCACTCAAGTTTTTCGCAGGTTTCCTGCCATTCTCTTTCTGGCTTCGAATCTCTGACCAGTCCAGCACCAGCCTGTAGCCAACAGTGTTCTTTATGCTGATAAAGAGAACGTAATACCAGTGCTGCGTCTAACTTACCTGAGCTATCCAATAACATGACACAACCACTATAAAGCCGACGAGGTTCTTTTTCAAAATGTGAAATAGCTTGTAAAGAAGTTTTTTTCGGTATCCCTGAAGCTGTTACTGCTGGGAATAAGGCAATGAATGCATCCCAACGATTTTTTCCTGTTTGTAATAATCCTTTTACGCGTGATGCTAAATGTTGTACCGAACCACGTTCACGAATAGCCATAAATTCTGATACACAAAGCGTGTCTGCCTGACAAATCGGGGCCAATTCTTCTAATGCGAGTTTGGCTGACACCGCGTGTTCAGCGATTTCTTTCGTATCAGAAAGTAAATCTGCCCGCAGCTTTTGATCTTGATCTTTGTCATGTGTCAATGCTCTTGTGCCCGCCAATGGTTGGCTATTGACCCAACCAGTACCATCTGCCTCAACCACGGTTTCCGGGCTGAAACCGTAAGCAGAAAATTCTTCATCCCGTAAGAAGAAAGAGCGGGCAGGGGTATTAGCCTGACGGCCCAACCAGTAACTGTGTGTCATGTCAATATTTGAACCAAGCTGAACTTTGCGTGAGAGGATCACTTTTTGGTAATGGCCTGTGACAATATCTTTAACCACATTCGCTACGTTATCTTGATAATTTCTTTCCGCGTCTGCTGTGTTGATAATTTCCAGCTCTTTTGTATATGGGAAAGTTGGTGTACCGACTTGATCAGCTTGTCTGATTTTTTCGCTCAATATAGTGAGCTGATTTTCTTCAAGTGTTCGTATCAGAACTTGCCCTTGAATTATGCGTAATTCATGCTGCGGAACCGTGATTTTTATTAATGCTTCATTTTGTTGTTCTAATGATGAAGCTAATGGTATCTCATATGCCATATGAGAAAACTCAAACAATGTTCTGCCATAAGCACGCCAGTCTTTGATAGAAAGGTCGTTGAGGACCTGCTCAAGTTTTTGGCTTAACGTACTGATATCGTATGGATGTCGATTACCTTTTGAATCAATCAATTGTCCAGATGCATTTACACTTATAGTGGCTGCACAGCCAATCCCCAATGACCATTCATCTTTGATCTCGTAGAGGGTACAAGGTTGTGTATTATTATCTGTAAGATCTGCAATTAAATGAGTGACCAGATCTAATGGAGTACTGGTAATAGCGATAGTGTGTTCATGATATTGCTGCATTGGGTTGTTATTTTCTTCTGCTTGTTTCGTATGTTCTGTTTGTGCCATCTGTACCAACTGACGTTTGTCTATTTTCCCTACTGTGGTTAATGGCCAATATGCCACAAACAACCATTGATCAGGGACCTTATGGCGCTGAACACCTTTCTGATGTAAAAATGACTGTATCTGTATAGGTTCTGGTTGGTTAATATTCTTTGGTATGCAAGCGCAAATTCGTTCACCCAAGAGTTCATCAGGAACAGCGATAACAACTACGTCATCAATATTTGAATGTTGCAACAGTAATGTTTCAATTTCTTGTGTTGAAATTTTCTCGCCACTACGGTTGATCTGCTCTTTAATGCGTCCTTCAACGATCAGGTTGCCATCTGTTCTCATACGAACCAAATCGCCGGTACGATAGAATCCGTCAGTGGTGAAGGTGATGGTATTATGTTGTTCAGCGCGGTAGTATTCCGTAATGGTGTAAGGGCCTCGTGTAATCAATTCGCCTACTTCACCGGAGGGGACAGATTGCAGATTGGCGTCAACAATTTTTATCTCATCTTCTTCTGATAGTGGGCGACCTTGGGTGTTAATAATGACCTCATAAGGATCATCCAGTCGGGTATAGCAAAGTAATCCTTCTGCGGTGCCAAATACCTGTTGCAAAGGACCAAGTCGTGTCATCACCTGTTTTGCCAGTTCTGGTGTAAGTCTGCCTCCACCGACTTGTAAACAACGCAGAGAGGAAAGATCGCTTTGTTCCCAGTCACGAGCCTGTTCCCAGAGTCGTGCAAGCGCTGGAACTAACGCAGTATGTGTCACCTTATGCTGATTAATCAATGGCATGGCTTCATCACAACTGGCGGTATTACTTAAGAGGACACATCCTCCTTGAGAAAGTGTGCCCAGAATACCGGGACTGCCTAAGGTGAAATTATGTGCAACAGGCAGTACTGCTAAATAAACGCTTTCGGTATTCATTGAGCACAAGCGAGCTGATAGCACAAAGTCATAAGTATAGGCATCGTGAGTGCGTGGAATTAATTTCGGTGTGCCTGTTGTTCCTCCGGAAAGCAGGAGTACAGCAATATCACCGTAACATGGTCCAGAAACAGAGAGATCGAGTGGTTCACCATCAATGGAGGATAAAGCAGTAAATTCTTCTGCTTCCCCATCAACAATAATATGTTTCATCTCAGGACGAGACGTTGCCACTTCCCGTGCCATTTCTCGGTAATCAAAACCATGGATACAATCAGGGATAATGTAAGCCACCGGACGGGCAATCTGGCAAAGTGCATGAACATCATGGGCCCGTTGTGTCGGCATTAATAATACTGGATGAGCACCTAATCTAAACAGAGCAAAACAGGTGACAACAAAGGAGATGCAGTTAGGCAATTGCACCATGACGTTGTCACCATGACGTATTCCCCGCTGAGATAACCCACTTGCCAGCCTTTCCACAAGTTGATGGAGGTCATGGTAAGTCAGATGTTGTTCTTGATAGATCAGCGCTGTTTTATTCCCCCAGGTTTTCGACCAGCCGGTAAGCTGTTGGTCTATGGTTTTACCATTCCAAAGATAGTCTGGCGTCATAGTAAAATTTCTTCCTGGGATTGAATAAGATGCCATTATGCGAACTCCTGTGGATAAACATATTGCATAAATTGTGTAATGTGACGAAGAAAACTTTGAGGTTTTTGCGTGATATAAAAATGGTTGCCGACAATCTCTTGATAGCAATGCGAAAGGTTTTGCATGTCACCGGCAAGCCAGTGATGCCACTGCTGAACTTCCAGAGCAGAAGCCTCTTTGTCTTCATTGCCATAAAGCAACAAGGTTGGTGTTTGCAGTTTTACTGATCCAGATGGAATAACCTGATGATAATGTTCCGTAGCCCAGAAATCAGCACGTAGCATGGGTAAAAACAGTGCCAGCAATCCGGGATCTTCGCGTAACATCGGGCTGCAACCGCCAATATCAATGAGTTGCTCAATAAATTCATGATCAGATAATCCACTCAATTGACGGCGGGATTGAAGATGGGGGGCATGACACCCCGAAAGCACCAGTGCCTTAGGAGAACAATCATGTTGTTCAAGGCGTTGGCAAGTTTCAAAAGCGACCTGAGCTCCCATGCTGTGACCGACTAGTATCAGGTTTTCTCTCTGAGCAGGTGTGAGTGACACGAGCAGCTCAGAAAGTGATTGCGCTAATGGTGCAATGCTGGTGACCGCACGTTCATTCATACGGTTGTCACGTCCGGGATAAATCACCAGCGAAACGGCAATATCTTGATTTTCCAGAGTAGACCATTGGCGAAATGCACTGCTGCTGCCCCCGGCAAAGGGGCAGATTAATAGAGTGTATTTGGGTTCGTCATGAGGTGTCAGGCACGGGCGAACCATTGGATGTACAGGGAGTGTCCATTTCATCAGTATTCTTCCTTAACTAACATCATCATTAACATTAGTAGTCAGCATCAATTGAGTGGGATCAATCCAGACTGGAGGTTGTAAATCCTGAGTAATAGGCTCTCCCATCATACGCAGAATTTGTTGCCACAATTTTGCCAACCGTCGTTGATAGTCGTCACTAAAGGCGGGAGGGCAGAGAGCACCATTCAATACAGAACCTAAGGTGCTAAGTAAAAATGCCACGCCTTCAGCACCATCACATTCAAATGCCGTCATCCAGTCTTTGCTTGCCGGACAAAGAATTTGTGATGTTGTTTGGTGTTGATAAGTACCATCCGGTTGACTGGCAGTCAGATAGAGACTCTGATTACTATTCAGATGATTTGGGGCATGAAGAACCGGTGACCAGATCACCGGCCCATAACTGGCTTCCTGCGTCAGGTAACCCGCAGGCCAAACCAGCGTCATCTTGTGCATGACAAGGTTATGCATATCGGGATCTTTCGGATCGAGATAGGATTGAACGTCTAACGCGATGATTGTCCCTGCCAAACGCAGCTCAAAGCAATGAAATGTATTACTCCGTTGTCCCACATAGGCTATTTCTATCTGTTCAGGGCAATGACAGGCTTGTAGCAACAGGTCAAGAGCAGAAAACAGTAACTGACGGCTGGTTGTCAGATAGCCATTTATCGGACGTTGCTGTGATAATTGGCTAATTTGATGCGCCGCATGTAACCAACTTCTGCCAGCATGGCATTGGCTATAAAAACTATTTACCCAAAATATAGCCCCTTGTTTTTCAGCGGCTGATTGGTGCCGTTTAATGGCGTCTGCATCAAGGGGGTGTTCCTGAATAACAGAAATACCTCGTGCCAATAATGCTTGGGTTAATTGATCACCTTTGCCACCAATGATTTCTGCGCGTATGACCACACAGGCAATATCAATATCGTCCGGCAATTCATCCAATGAACGAAATAGTGGCACATTGAAATCACGGGCCAGTTGCTGCGAGCGAGGACTTCCTTGCGCCAGAATACCGGCCAGCTCCAGATCTGGCCGAGGTTGCAGGAATGCATTAAGGTACAGTTCGCCAAATTTGGCACCGACAATTAGAACCCGCCGTGGCTTTATCATATGTTCTCCTTAACTGGCTCAATAGTTAGGGTTGAATTCAGGATGTTTTTCAGACAAATAACCAGAGAGCTGACATGTTTGTGTTGGAATAAGCTGTAGTGATTACCATCAAGTTGTGTCACATTGACGGGCCCGAAAACTTGCCAGCCGAGCTCCATTGAGGTGATTGTTGTTGGGTCGAGATAATCCATAAAATCAGGTAACGCCTGTGCAGCCCGGATAAGGACGAAAGGCTGTGAAGTCCGTGGTGGACAGTAATCAAGCAATGCACGCAGATTATGGCGCCATATGGTGTAGAGTTCAGTCAGAGAACTGTCAATATTTGCAGATTGTGGCAGGGCCTCATGCAGTGTTTGCAGGAATGTCTCGGTATTAGCCGCAATAGTGCGATTATCCAGCGCCAACTCTGGGAATTGCCCTTGTAAATCGAGCAGGAAATGACGGTGGCAAAATGTATTATCTAAAATCAGATCAGGGCGTACGTTTGGTGCGAAACTATCAATCAGGATGCAATGAGAAACATTTTCACCCGCAGCGCGTAATTGATGCGCCATTTCATAGGCTACCAATCCGCCAAAAGACCAACCTGCCAGTGTATAAGGCCCTTTAGGCTGGAAACTACGGATTTGGTTGATATAGTCAGCCGCCAACGCTGCAACGGCAGGTCTATCGGTATTCAGGTTATCTGGGGCAAATGCTAACCCAATCAGGCGCTGATCGCCGAAATTAGCCGCCAAGTGACGATATCCCAGCAGATGTCCACCAATAGGATGGACGATAAATAAAGCAGGTTTTTCAGTGCCTCCTTCGTTTAAGATTACCCCTTGGTAGGTATCTTCCGGTTGATGTTCAATAAATTCAGCTAATGAATGCACCGTATCGTAAGTTTGCAGCAGGCTGAGTGGATACTGGCGATTGAATGTCTGGTTGATTTTCACCATTAACCGTACTGCTGCCAGAGAATCTCCTCCAAGAGTAAAGAAACTCTCATGTACGTTGATATCTTGTTGCTCTAATACCGATTCCCAAAGGCTTAATACCGCTTGTCCTGTTGTGTTAAGAGTCACCGCCGATGGTATTGAATTAACTTCTTGCGTTTCTTCAACCAGAGTGACTAATGTGCGTCTGTCGATTTTACCGTTGTCGGATACAGGTATTGTATCGAGAATGATAAATCGCTGCGGACACATCCAAATCGGTAAGGTTTGCTGCAACCAGTGAGGCAGCATTGGTAAAAGTTCGCTGGATAGCGGCGCGTTGTCAGTTAAACGTAAGCCCGCAACTAGTTGCAATGCGCCGGTTGACGTTGTATGAGCAAATACTAACGCTTGTTGTATCGCAGGATGTTCACATAAAAGGTGCTCAATTTCGCCTAACTCAATTCGGTAGCCACGGATTTTAATCTGGTGATCATTGCGCCCCAGAAATTCGATATTCCCATCTGGAAGCCAGCGTCCTAAGTCACCTGTACGGTAAAGTCGCTCACCTGTTTGAGGATGTGTGATAAAGGCATGTTTCGTTTTTTCAGCGTCGGCCCAATAACCCAGTGCCAGCCCTTGTCCACCAATATACAACTCACCGATTACCCAAACAGGGCAAGATGAAAGTGCTGTATTAAGCACATAAAAAGTCTGATTAGACAAAGGTTTACCATATGGAATACTGCGCCAATTTGGTTCGACTTGTACGATAGGATAAGCAATAGACCAGATTGATGCTTCGGTTGCACCTCCTAAACTAAGGAGGTTTAACTCAGGGTGAAGCGTATGTAATTTGGCCGGCAAATTGGTTGGTATCCAGTCACCACTCATCAATATCCAACGCAGGTTATGTAGGGAATGGGGATAGCTACGGGCATATTCCTCAAGCAGTTGCACAAATGCAGGAACGGAGTTCCAGACAGTCACCGATTCTTGTTGTAACCATGTTAATAACTTGTCCGGCTGCCGATTGTCACCCGCAGCGGGCATTACCAGTTTTGCTCCACAGCTTAGCGTGCCGAACAGGTCATAAACGGAGAGATCGAAGGTTAACTCTGAGATTGCCAGTACACTATCGTGCTCACTGAGTGCAATGCGCTGGTTAATATCGAGAATAGTATTGACTGCGCTTTGATGATCAATCATTACGCCTTTTGGTGTTCCGGTAGAACCTGAGGTGAAGATGACATAAGCCAGATCTTCAGGGCGTACGGATAAACTCGGTTTGTTAGTGGTTGGCAAGTTATTGAGTAATGTTTCATCCAGAGAGATGATCTGGATATTGTCGGGCCAGTTCAACTGTTGAGCGAACTTAGGTTGAGTCAGTACGGTATCAACTTCCCCTAATGCTAATAGCTGATGAATTCGTTGTTGCGGATAGCTGGCATCAATAGGCAGATAAGCGCGTCCTGCTAATAAAATGGCAATAACTGCAATAACCTGTTCCCGGCCTTTTTCCATCACCACACTAACCAGAGGCGAAGTCTGATTTTCTTGTGCTTGCAGATGAACCGCCAGTGTCAGGCTTTGTGACCACAAAGTGCGATAGTCTAGCTGACAACAAGCATCGACAACGGCGATATGTTGTGGATAACAATTTACTGCTTGTTCAATCAACGAACAAAGTGTATGAGGCGGAAAAATATTTTTTGTCGCATTGCTGTTCTGGCACAAAGTGCGATCACTTGCCGGGAGCCAGTCAGGAAGTGGGGCACTCCATTGGTAATCCGGTTCGAGCAGTGCAACGATACTGGCTTGATAATGATCAAACATGTTTTCTGCAACTTGAGGCTGGAACAGTTGTGGTAAGATTGCCCACTGTATGGTGACCCCACCCTCTGTGCCAGAAATTAACATACAGTCGAGATAAACATGTGGTGTTTGCGCACCAAAGAGATTCAGTGTCCCTAACCCTGATGGCCCTTTGCCCGCAGTACCGGTTGTATCGTTGAATACGATCGGCATACCGGCATTCAGGTTGTGGCGATGCTGATTTTTCTCCCTGAGTACCAATTGCCCATCAAACAGCGCATGTTGAAGATCAGCTAACCATTGTTTTTGTATCCGGCTTACTGCATCACTGAAGCCGGTGGTATTGCGTAAATCCACTTCCAGCAGTGATGTGGTAGATAGATTGCCGACTAACATATCGCAATGCTGTGGCATTAACAGACGATTGCCATGCAGGACATTGATAGTGAAATGTTCGCTGTTGCTCCATACCGACAGAATATGGGCAAATAGCGTGAGCATAACTTGTGAAGGTGATACCCGGTGTTCTGCCGCTCGTTGTTGCAAGCGCTGCCATTGTTGGGCGCTGATATATCCTGTCAGGCACTGTTGATCGAGTAGTTGTGACTGATGATCTTTCAGTGGTAACACTGGCGCATCAGGAATTGAAGGTAAGCGATCAAGCCAGTATTGCCGACTTTGTTGCCAGGCTTCTCCGGTTTTCTCATTCTCCAGTGTCTGAATATAGTCAGTAATAGTTATTGCCGATGGTTCTGGTTGCCAGTCAGGTTCCTGATACCAATGGTGTAAGTCACGCAAGATTAAGGTCAGACTTTTGCCATCTGCGACCAGTAGGTCAATTGTCAGGTGTAATAAGTGTGTCCGGTCATCGGTATGGTACAGCGTCAAATCAAATAACGGCCAGTTGTCGCTAGGAACGCCTTGAGTACGCAACGTGTTACGGGCGTTGTTCAGTTGTGTTTCGCACTCCCCTTGTGTCATGTCACGACAATCAATAATTGTCGGCGTATAGCAGGGCACTTCTGGCAGAATATGATATTGCCCCTCTTTTACGTAACCGCGTAATTGCCCATGATGACTTATCACCTGGTTCCAGGCGGCAGTAAAACGAGGAAGATCAAGCCCGTCAATAGCTAGCTCGGCATAGAAGTGAGCAATACCATTGCCAAACTGAAACAATTGGCTCTCTCCCAACCAATAAGCATATTGCAGAGCGGTGAGTGGCAGAATCTGTTCTGATGCTGGTTCTGTTTGATGTGGTTTAACCAGTGTTGTTGAATTTGTCCCAATAACCCGCAGGGTACGACAGAATTCACTCAATTTAGGCTGTTCAAACAGTTGTTGAAGATTGGCTTGTTCGTAACCCTGGCGACGTAGTTGCACCACCATGCGGGTAGCAATCAAGCTATCACCACCACTTTGGAAAAAGTCACTGTAACGTTGAATTGTCTGAGGAAGCAGTGAGTTCCAGAGCTCAATGACTTGCTGTTCAATATCATGAAGTTGATCATCTGCTGTTTCCGGTTGTCGAGCTTCCACCGTGACCGACTGTGCTATGCTATCTTTCATGGTCATTGTTGGTAATGCTGCCAATGGTAACTGCTCTTGCTGTTGAATATGCAATGAGTAAGGCAAGGTAGAAAATTGTGCCGTGATTTCACCAACATTGAGTCGTGCTTGCTGTTCGGATCGCGCCAGAATCAATTGTTGATGCAATTCTGGCCCATCTTGTCCTGGCCATTCCAGTGAAACCTGATAGCCGGATTTCTCCAGACAGTTACGCCAGTCTGCAAGCTCCAGCAATGCGCTATTACCTTGATCATCACCGCGATCATCGGCCCAGGCATTAATACCTTCAATAAATCCGACACTGGCGAGTTGCATAGCACTTTCGCGCTTAGTGGATTCAATAATCAGCAGCCACCCACCGGCTTTTAGTAACCGGGACAGACGTTTCAGGGTGTTCCTTAGATGGATGGCATCATGTAAGACATTAACTGCCATAATCAGGTCATAACCAGATTCAGGATGCTGGCTAAAATCAATACGCCGATTAATGTCGAACAGAGCAAATTTTACGGTTTCGCCATAGTGATTAAATGACTGGCGAGCATCATCCAAAAATAGCGGTGAAACGTCAGTAAAGTGATAACTTTCAATGGATTGAGCATTCTGTTTAAGCACTGTTTTTGATGTGGCGCCTGTGCCTGCGCCGACTTCCAGTACAGTGAAATGTTCGGCTGTCTGGCTCAATTGTCGGACAATTTCAGCGGCAGTCTGGTTCAGGCAACGTAATGCAGGGTTTTCGCTGTAAAGGCTGGCTGTAGTTTGTTTATCGGCAAACAGCAGTTCTAATGCATTTCCACGCCCGGCAAGCAGGGTGTCATGTTGGTCGATACAGGTTGCAACATAACGGCTGATGGTTTGGCACCATATGGCATCAGCCAGTTTTGTGGTAGGAGCAGGGATCTGGCTGAGTGGTTGCAGGCAACGGTATCCACCAGCGATTTTTTCTATAAATCCTTGCTTACTTAATAATTCCAGCCATTGGGTAAGCAAGCGTTGATACCGTGGTGCCAGTTGTAAGCGTTGTTCAATCTCTTCACGAGAGTGGTATTGTTGTGAAAACGTGAACAGGTTATGGCGCAGTAAGGTCTGGCCCAGACCCAATAACGCTTGTTGCTCAATATATTGCCAAGAGCATTCAAATTCTTGTTGTTCCGCTAACGTAGGAAGCGGTAAGACTCCAGTATTTATCACCAAGGGTTCTGAAAACGATGGTTTTGGCAACGATAGTGACAAATTATCTTCTGCTACCAACCATAAATTATAACTTTGAGTATCGTCCTGACGCGGCTGAATTTCTGCTAATCGTATTTCAGGCTGAGAACGCAGATATTGTTCAGCCTGATGCAATGCAGGGTGTTGTGACCAGAATTTATAACGAGTATGACCGGCAGGTGGTGTATGAAGATCATAATGCTCCAGACGTTCAGGATGGCGGCAAATTTGTACAACTTGTACTAATAGCGCGTTATAGGCAGTAAATAGTGCTTCAATGACTCCCGCTTCCAGTACATCGTCCATGCAATACCAGTTAAACAGCATATCACCATCCACTTCCATGACCTGGTGATCCAGCCAGACTTGTGGCGTTTGGCTCAGCACAAAGACTGGATCACCCAGTAATTGAGTGATGGATTGTTTTATTGCAATACCATCTTGTGCCATTCCCAACATACTGGTGAAAACGACCGGCGTCAGAGGTTGTCTGTTTTGGGCTTCATCAGATTGCTGGCGACCTAATTCCCGCAGTACTTCAACCCCATTGACATGACTATGGCTTAGTCGCTGCCAGAGCAAGGCCTGGGTTTTTTCCATACTGGCACGCAGGGAGGTCGTTTTGCGTAAATCAAAATCCATCAGCATGACGGAGGTAAAATCACCAATCAGCTCTTGAACCTCTGGATGGAAAGGCTGGCGATTAAAAAATGTCAGGTTGAGGGTAAATAGCGGATGGCGACTGTACCATTCAAGCGTATGGGCAAATAGTGTGAGCAGACCCGCGGAAGGTGTGACTCCCCATTTTGTCCAGCTTTGTTTAAGTACTTGCCAGTCAGATTGCGCCAGCCGGCCTTCATAAGTTGTGAATTGTGGCTGGCTACGCTGAGGTAATTGTGGGTTCAATGGTAATCTTGGCGCTGGAGGTAATGAAAATAATTGTTCCTGCCAGTATGCCCATGATGCGCGCCACTCTTTACTTTCACGTTGTGCTTGTTCTGCCATCACATAGTCGCGGAAAGTAAATATTTGTGGAGCGAGTGGTTGTTGCTGGTGATAAGCTCGTTGTAGATCGTCCATCATGATCCGGAAACTCTGTACGTCAAACTGCAACAGATCCAGGTTCATATGTAAGCGGCAACGCTCATTCGGCAGCAGGGAAACAGAGACTTCAAACAGTGGCCACTGTTCCGCAGGCGGCACTTGATAAGAAAGAGTATGACGACGCTGAGCCAAAGCTTGTTCGCAGGTTGTATCGTTCAGTTTTCGCAAATCATCCTGTGATAAAACATACCAAGGCGTTTCAGATAGAATTCTCTGTTGGCCATCTTCATCAACGATCATGCGTAACATGCCATGACGCTGAATTAAGGCATTCCATGCCTTTTCAAAACGTGGGATATCAAAGCTGCTTAGTGCCAGATCCCATTCAAACAGAACGTGACACGCCACACCACCAAAATCAATAGCCTGAGTACGACCAACCCAGTAAGCGTGCTGAATTGGCGTCAGAGGAAATGGTTCATGGTGTTGGACTCTGTCAATAATGATCTCAGGTTGAGTGGGTACAGAGGCTTGTTCAGGTAATGCGTCGCCAATAAGCGCATTAAGCCCCTCCAGAGTCATATTCTGATAGGCCAATTCAGCAGTTAATCTGAAACCAAATTGCTGGTGGATCACCGTATTTAGTTCAAGGAACAGTAGGGAATCCAAACCAAATTGTAATAGATCTTGTTGTGGCTCCAGACGTTCAGGCTGTTCTAAGCGCAATAATGTTGCAACATGCTGACATAGCCAATGAAGCCGTTGTTTACTATCCTGATAGAGTGCGTTATCAGTAGAGAGTGCAGATGTCGGCGTTGTAGTGGTATGGGGGATGTCAGCCTGCAAACGCCGTAAAATGCCAGGATGACGCTCATCTAACCGCATTGCCAGATAGCAAGGAGAAGCAGTACGCAGGGATTGATTGAGATGCCAGATTCCCTCATTGGCCCTGAATGGTAACATGCCATCTTGCGCTAGTTTTTCCACTAATCGTCGATCGCTGGCCATGCCAATGCCACCCCAAACACCCCAGACTAACGTTTTTACCATCAATGTATTTGTCATCGACGGATCGGTTGCGGTCAGTGCCAAAGATTCCAGATAAGCGTTGGCGATGGCATAAGCGCTTTGTCCTTGAGCACCTAGCATTGAAGCAGCGGAAGCATGAAGCAACAGATATTGTGCCTTTTGTTGCTGAAGTACCGTTTGCAATGTTGACGCGCTCTGGGCTTTTACGCATAACATTTGCGACAGATGTTGACGATCAAGTTTTGCCAGCGGAGTGTGATCAGCAATACCGGCGGCATGAATCGCGCCTGCAATACCATCTTCTTGTGCCAGTGATTGCACGGCATTTAATAAAGTTGATGTGTCAGTGACATCAACGTTAATCCAGCGTATTTCGCATTCGTCACTCAGTGACAGCGCTTGGACAAAAGCATCCCAGTCCTCATGTTTGCGGCGGGCAAACACAGCAATTTTACGAGCGCCTTGAGACAGCAACCAACGGATAGAAATTTGCCCGATCCCTCCCATACCGCCGGTAACGATGTGCCAACCCTGATGGGGAATCGACATTGGTTGCTGCGATAGCATAAGTGGCTGACGCTGTAAAATCGGCACAGAGACTTGATTTCCGCGTACTTTCAGCCAGCGATGTTGTTCATTCAGATAACCGAGTGCTAATAACAAAGCATCGGTATCATTGATATCAGCGATATCAATCGCCTGAATATGGCAATGGGGATACTCTTCAACCGCAACCCGCAACAGTGCCCAGACAGCGTATTGAGCGGGATTGATGTCCTCTTTTGATAAGGTGCTTTCAGGTTGCGCGCAGCAAGTTATAACGGTTAATGATGTTGTTTCATCACGCTTTAATTCGCTAGTAACCTGATCACATAATTCAACAACATCATCACCCTGGAGCAGTAATAGTGTATTTCCGCTTTCCGGCTGTAAGTTAATGCCTGCCTGACGCCAATGTTGAGCAATTGTGTCATTCGCTGTTGATAGACGAAGTGTATACGTCGTTGAAGATCTTGGTTTACCCGCAGTATTTGGTTTATCTACAGTAGTTATGGTGCGCCAATGCAGAACATAGTGAGTATCAGGACATGGCTGTGGTGTAAGAAGCCATGACTTTCTCGTTGTTGGCGTTGTTGCCAATTGGCGAGGTAGATCAGCCCGATCACTCATTAATGCGAATAAACGTTCGCCAGCATAGATCAATGCAGGGAAATCTGTGAGTAAATTTGCTTCCAATAAGCGGCGTTTGGCATATGGCAGAGCACGGTGAGGGCGATACATTTTACTGATTGTTGGCCCGACAATTTGTTGGTAATAGCCTTGCTGAACACAATGGTTCAATAGTTGTTCCAGCAAAGGGCGCCAGCAAGGTTGCAGTCGGCCAGCCCGAATCGTGTCAATGGCACTGAAACCTTGTTCAGTCTTGGGCCCATGACATTGATAGATTAGTGCATCGGTATACAACGCTCGAAGTATTGTTGCATTGGTATTTTGCTCAATGGCAGGATCGAGCAGGAAATTGATATCAATCCCAGTATTAGTATCGGCCGAATGTTGTACAAGATTCTGTTGCCTGGCATTGGTGGCAGAGAAGCTATAATGCTGTTTATCAAATGGATAGAGCGGAGCATGGCATTTTGCCCCGGCAACCGGGAAAAGACGCGGCCAATCAAGATGTGCACCAGCACAGTAAAGTTGCATAAGTGCTGTTTGCTGAGCCATTTCTGGGGTGCTTTGACGATGTGTACTGGCAACCCAGGTTTCATGTGGCAAACTGATACGTCGCCCGATCCCTGTTAGTTGTGCATCAGCACCAAATTCTACGAATAATGCCACACCTTGTTGTCGGGCAAATTCAATCGCTTGATGGTAACGCACCGTTTGACGTATATGGTGACGCCAGTAGTCTGGTGAACCTAGTTGCTCGGTAGTTGCAATATCTGCTGTCAGGGTTGAAATTAACGGAATTTCGCCCGATACAGGCTGGAGCTGGCTACCATACAGGGAAAAACGCTGAGAAAATTCTTCCAGAATTGGCTCAAGCATGGCTGAATGTGCTGCGCAGGCAACGTTAAGGTGCTGGAAACGGATCTGCTGCTGTTCCAGACGTTGTGTCAGTATATCAATTTCAGTTTTTGTGCCAGCCCAAATCCAGTGTTGTGGACCATTGCAAACCGCTAAATCTAATGCCAGTGAATGCGTAAGGGGAAGAATATCTTCTTCTTTGGCAAAAACGGCCAACATTGCGCCCCCTTGGGCACATTTTTGCATCAATTTGCCCCGTACTGCGACCATCGGCATTACTTGCTCTGGCGTGAAAATCCCGGCAATAACGACAGCGGCGAATTCGCCGACGGAGTGTCCCAATATGTAATCTGGCTTTAAGCCAAGTGCTCGCCAATGTGTTGCCAGCGCAATTTGATGTGCCACAATTGCTGGTTGTGCATATTCAGTGGTAGCTAATGCGGCTTCATGTTCCCCGAACATCACTGCTTTTAATGGCAGTGTCAACTCAGAAATACAAGCGGCACAACAACGATCCAACATAGCGGAAAAAACAGGAGAGCTGTCATACATTGCTTTTCCCATACCAGGCCATTGACAACCCTGACCGCTGAATTGCCACAGTTGTTTGCTTTCACCCTTGACTTGTCTGCTAAAAATGTCCGGTGCTGGACTATGGCTTGCAAAGGCGGATAAGCTCGCAGCATTTTTTGCTGTATTTTGTGGTGTCAGTGCCAATGCTAAACGCCAGGGGAATGAAAGATCGCGCCCCTGTAAGGCTGTTATGGCCAAATCAGCATGGTTTCCTGAGGTAAGCACAGTTGCGTAACGTTGTGCCAATTGACGCAGTGAAGATTCAGACGCTGCGGAGAGCAACAAAGGCGTGTTTTGTGCATGGGCTTGCGAATCATTGACACGGGGACGCTGTAATTCTTTCGGCAATGATTGCACCACAATATGGCAGTTGGTGCCGCCAATACCGAATGAAGAAACGCCGGCAGTACGTAATTCTTGTGTCCAACGTTGCCCTTGTATTGCTAGCCTGAATGGGCTTTCTTCCAACCGCAATGCCGGATTGGGGTGTTGTACATTGATAGTTGGTGGAATGTAACCATGCCAGACTGACAGAACCGTTTTAATCAAACTGGCAATACCCGCGGCAGTATCGAGATGGCCTATGTTGCTTTTCACTGAACCTAAGTAACAAGACGGTACAACCGCACTACGTTCGGAGAATATGCTGCGTAACGCATCAACTTCTATCGGATCGCCAAGTGGTGTACCTGTGCCATGTGCTTCAATCATTCCGATATCATCAATGCTGACATCTGCCAGTTGTAGAGCTTCGGCAATCACGCTGCGCTGACCATTAACCGAAGGAGCAGTAAAACCAACTTTTTCATTGCCGTCGTTATTAATGGCACTGCCCCGTAATACCGCCATGATAGGATCGCCATCGCGTAACGCATCGCTCAGACGTTTCAGCGTAACAACACCAACGCCATTGCCACCGTAAGTGCCGTTTGCCTGACTATCAAAGGGACGGCAATGCCCATCAGGTGAGAAGATCATTCCCGGTTGATACAAGTAACCGCTTTCTTGTGGAAAAGAAACCGCCACACCGCCAGCCAGCGCCATATCACATTCACCGGAACGCAGGTTTTCGCAAGCCATATGCACGGCAACCAGTGAACTTGAACAGGCTGTTTGTACTGTCAGTGCGGGACCTTTCAGATTTAATTTATAGGCGGTACGCGTTGCAAGATAATCTTTATCGTTGCTCATTAGCGCCTGTAGCCCTTTCACTTTGCCGATATCGGTCATAGTGAATTGTGACCATGAAGGCCAGGTGCTGACTCGGCTACTGGCGAAAACGCCTGTTTTCAGGCGCACATTACGTGGTGAATAGCCGGCATGTTCAAGCGCATGCCAGGCTGTTTGCAGAAACAGGCGTTGCTGAGGATCGAGCATTTCTGCTTCCTGACGCGAATAGCCAAACAGTGTGGCGTCAAATTGTTCTGCACCCTCTAATATCGCTGCCTGATTGACAAAGTTTTCACTATCAATAACTTCAGGTGGAATGCCTGCATCCAATAATGTTTGGCGGGAAAGTGTGGTAGTACACTCAATCCCTTGTTGCAGATTATGCCAGAAAGTATCGCTATCTGGTGCTTGTGGAAAGCGGCAGGCAAGGCCAATCACTGCGATGGGATCACAATTATCGTAGTGAGGCTTTAAATCAGTCATTGTGCGGCTCCTTTATGACGTTTTTCCCGTTGTTGCAGACGCTTTTTTTGTTGACGCTGACGAAGAGTAATCGACGGTTGATTTCCGTCTTGAGTATCTTTTCGGCAATGTAAGCTGAGCGCTTCTGGAGTTGGATAAGCGAATAAATCAGTAACAGCAAGATGGTGAAAACCTGCATGTTGTAACTTGCCGTGCAATTGAATTAGCTGTAGTGAATTGGCTCCGGCATCAAAAAAGTTCTGTTGAACGTTGATGGCGTGATTGGTTACCGATAAAAACAGACGTTGAATTTCATTGCATATCTGTGGATCACATCCTTCTGAGCGTGATGATGCAATAACAACAGATGCGTTATCTTCAACCATCAGGCATTGCTGGCGTGGCATCAGTTGTTCTAACGTTAAATGCCAGCTTTCTGGTTGTGCCGCGAGGGTGCGTAATAGCGTAATATAGCTGTTAAACATGGTTTGCAACTGATGTGGCTCAAATAACGCTTCGACCGCATCCCAATTCAGGCAAAGCTCATCGTCAGATTCGTAAACCTGATTATCCAGCCAGATTTGTGGCGTTTGCGAGATGCCCCAAACGGGTTTCATCCATGATGAACGTGAAAGGAATTGCCCTTCATGAGTTCCTAATGCACTGGTGAAAACAACAGGCATGGTGGCTGCATCCGGGCCACGATTTTGTGCCAGCTCACGCATTACTCTGATCGCCGAAATATGGCGGTGATCCAGATCCTGCCATAACTGTTGTTGTACCCTCCGTGCACTTGATAACCAATTTTTCTCTGGATACCAGGCGAGAAGTGACAGTGAAGTAAAATCACCCAGAATACGATTGATGTCCTCATGCCAGTGTGGACGATCGAACAGGGTAAGATTAAGCGTTAATGCCGCTCTGGTGCTGAATGCCGAGAGAACAGTGGCATAAGCTGCAATCAAGAGCGCGGAAGGTGTTATCTGATGTGGGGCAGCATATTGCTTCAATTGCTTCCATTCATGTGCAGATAACCGATCGCTATAACGTACAAAATGTGGGGATTGCACGTTTTCCGGTACAATACGCAATGGCAATTGTGGCGCCAGTGGTAATGTTTTCACCTGTTCTTGCCAATATTGCAGTGAACTTTGATGCACTGGCGTTTGTTGCTGACGTAACACACAATCTCGGAATGTGATGTTCAATGGTGGCAATTCGTGTTGTTCGTTGAGATATAGCTGTTCTAATTCGGCCAGCAATATCTGCATGCTTAATCCATCTAATAGCAAATTATCCAGGCTGACAAATAATCGGGATGCAGGGCTGTTGTCTTGCGCAAGTTGAAAATCGAACACTGGCCAGTGTCCGGCATCTAATACCTGATGTGACAAACGTTCACGTAATGAATCCGCTTCAGTAATATCAGTGAATTGGTGCTGTTTAACTGAGAAGAAAGGGACATCTTTCAATATTTGTTGTTGCCCATTAATAACTACCGTTCTAAGTACCGGATGACGCTGGATCAGGCGATTTAATACTCGGTTCAGGCGTTGAACATCTAGTTGTTCTATCCGGTATTCAATAAAGAAATGTGCACCAACACCGCTCAGGGCAAAACCAGGGTGACGCCCAACCAGGTAAGCCTGCTGAACTTCGGTCAGTGGGAAAGGTTGGTATTTATCTTCATCTTGCTCTTTGGGTATCAAATAGGTATCTGATGAAATGTCAGACAGAGGAGCCAGTAGAGGAGAAAGTGTCGCGGCAAATGCCGCTAATTGCGGGTTACGGAAAAGGTGGCTTAGTTCACCTTTTAAGCCTTGTTGTGCCAGTTCACCGATCAGACGTGTAGCCAAAAGGCTATCACCGCCAAGTTGGAAAAAGTCGCTGTTACGGCCTGGCTGCTCAGTATTCAACAAACGTTGCCAAATGGCTGCAACAGTTTGTTCCTCTGCATTCAACAGAATCATGTCATTCTGGTGCGGCTCGGTTTCGGTTTTTGTGGTGGACAGCAAGCTTTGTGCCAGAGCGTTACGGTCGATTTTTCCGTTAGGTGTAAGAGGCAGATGAGGAATAACAAGCAAGCGTTGTGGGATCATGTATTTTGGCAAATATTGTGCCAATATGGACTTAATTTTTTCCCGATCAGGTATGGAGACGTTGTCACTTGCTTGCATTAATAACACATTAAGGTTGCCAAGGGTAATTGGCGTTTCTGTCTGTAGTGGCAGAAGAGATAACCATTGTGACGCAGTGCGTAGCTGAATACCGTGAGGTGAGAGTAACTCAGTGGTAATCAGAGAGATAGATGAAGCGTGGTGCAACTCTATTGCCAATACCAACGCACCGGGTTGTGCTAAAGGCATCAACGCCTTGATACAGTTTGCAGGATCTTTTTCTCGATGTAATACATTGTTTAACAAGATTATATCTGCCTGATGCTGTAACGACTCAGGAATTTGCTCAGGCCAGCGTTTCACTGATACATGCGTGTGAGCACTTAACCGAGTTTGCATTTGGTTAATGAGTGCCTGAGAACGTTCAAAGCCGATATAGGACAGATGTTGATCGGTAATCTGTTCTGCCAGCCACTGGGCACAGAGACCACTGCGGGCATCGAACTCCATCACGGTCACAGAGCGTTGTAACCGTTGGGAAAGGGCAACGATAACCTGTTTTAAACCTGCCAACCATTGTTGAGTTTCGGACAATACAAAGAGCTGTTGTTCCGGCGCGAACTGCGGATCATCAAGCAATGTGACTGCGGTTTGCTGTCCGGTCAGAATACTACGCAGTGTAGAATGCCAGCGCTCAGGAATACATCCTGTTTCAGCTTTGTTATTGAATATTGAGGTTAATAATTCAGTCTGATATACGTGATGTGCAGATTCAACCAATAGATTGCATTGGCAAAGATACGCCAGCATACGGGCAAACCAATCATGATATTCTGATTGGGGCTGGTAATCTTTCAGGCAATTGGCGAGAGATTGGGGGGAAGTAAACGTAATACCGTAACGAGACAGATGTTCAAGCAAAAATGTTGCAACTTGAGGTTCACTGTTGTCATCAGTTGTATCTGTTTTATCGATAATAGCCTGCATTGCAGGAAACAGATCACGGTAGGTTGTCGGTAACTGTGAGGCACGATTTATGCGTTGGTATAAGCTATCGCCTTCCAATTCAAGGAACGCCACCAGTGATTTTTCTTTTTCACCACTGGTTAAAGCAACGCCTTTACGAATACCGGTTACTTGATTAAGGGCAGCATCAACTTCTCCTAGCTCAATGCGATATCCCCCAATTTTGACCTGGTTGTCGCGGCGTCCCATAAATTCCAGCCAGCCTTCGGGATGATAACAACCCAGATCACCAGTTCGATACCAGCGTTCTCCCTGATCGATGACGAATTGAGCGATAGTACGTTCTTCATCATTAAAATAGCCTAGTGCGACACCGGCTCCACCAATCCAAAGTTCACCGACAACCCAGTCAGGACAATCTCGGCCATCTTCACCCACGACACGGTAACGCTGGTTAGCCAGGGGATAGCCATAAGGAATCGAACACCACTGTGTATCAACTTTTTTGACGATATATTCATTTGACCAGATCGCTGCTTCTGTTGCTCCACCCATGGCACTGAGTACACCTGCAGGATTGAATGCATGGTAACGTTCAGGCAGTGACAAGCCGATCCAATCTCCGGATAGCATCACGGTACGAAGCGTTTTCGGTGCATCGACTTCCATTCCTTCACAATAGGTCAGCAACATATCAAACAGTGCCGGTACACTGTTCCACAACGTAATATTGTGTTGTTCGATCAACATTTCCCAGGTTGATGGATCGCGGCGTTGTGCTTCATTAATGAGTACCAGTGCTCCTCCGGCACTGAGAATGCCAAAAATATCGTAAACAGAGAGGTCGAAGTGCAGTGCGGAGAGTGCCAGCAATCGATCACAATTTTGAACTTGGTGACGGCGGTTGATGTCCAGACAGGTATTTAATGCACTTTGATGACTGATGACGACCCCTTTGGGTATACCCGTTGAACCGGAGGTATAAATGATATAGGCCGGATCGGTTACGGCACGTTTAGCCATGTGAGTCAAAGGTAATAATGAATCATTTTGGTGCCAGGAAATACAGCATATATTTTGTGACCAATCTGGATGTTGTTGTTTAGGATCAATGACAACGATAGTGATGCCGGCACTTTCGCAGATAGCACGACGTCGGTTTAATGGTTGATCCACCGGAATTGGAACATAAACACCTCCAACATAAAGGATAGCTAATACAGCAACGATTTGTCCGATGCCTTTTTCCATGCTAATAGCAATCTGATCTCCCGGCATCACCGACATTTTTTGCAGTACGGCCGCTAATCGGCGGGCTGCCAGACTGAGTTCGCCATAACTGATTTTTTCATTATGATGGGTCACCAACGCAACAGCATGGGGAGTGCGCTCTGCTTGGGTAAACACACCTTCATGCAACAAGGCGTTTGGTAGCGGTTCAACCGTATTGTTGATTTTATGTCGTAGCTGATATTGCGACTCAGGCATCAAATCCGGGAGTTTCTCGCTCCACTGTGCGGCGTTTTCCGCCAGGTTCTCAATAAGCCCTTGATAGACAGTGAATAAAGTATCCATTAAACCGTCAGGAAAGAGTTCATCATTACTGTCCCACTGAATGTTCAGTGTGCTTTCATGTTCAAAAGCAACAAAATCTAACCATACCTGAGGTGTCTGTGAGATTCCCCAACTTGGTTTTCCCAGGACATTGTGGGTATTCTCACCATATAAAGGTCGGCCTAAATTGCTGGTGAACACAATTGGTGCGCCGTGTGGGTGGTTGCCGCGTTTTTTAAGCTCACGCAGTACTTCTACACCAGACCAATGACGGTGTTCGTATGTTTCAGCAAATGTTGCTTGTGCATTCTGAGCTAGTTGGCAAAACGGTAAATTATCACCGGGAATATCCAACAATAGAATGTTGGTAAAATCTGCCAAGATGTTATCAACTGCAGGGTGCAGCGGAGCTCTGTCAAATAGCGTTAGGTTAAATAATAAGTGCGTGGTGCTATCTTGTGTTGCCTTATCTTGTGTTGTGCTGTTTTGTATCGTACTGCTCCAGCGACACAATAAAGCAGCAAATGCGGTTGCCAATGCCATGGTTGGTGTCACGCCATTTTGCTGCGCGAGGTATTTAAAATGTTCCCAATGCTCAGGTGATAAACAGAAATGTCTGCGCTGAACCCGAACATTTTTTATTAGAGCAGGATCTTTGGCCAGAGGAAGCTGAGGTGCAAGTGGTAAGGTATCTAACCGATTACGCCAGAATGCTTCGGCTTCTTGTCTGGCTTGCTTAAATTGAGCCTGATATTGCGTTAGATAACTGCAAAAATCATAGTCAGAGGATATATCTGGCAAATTACGTTTGGCAATTAATGCCGCCAGTTCAGTAAAGAACAGGCTGAAACTGGCGGCATCCATGATTAGCAAATCGATATTCGCATGCAGACGATGCTGATTATCACCGAATAGGCTAAGTTGAATATCAAAAGTTTCTCCTTTTTCAACTTGTAATACCCGATGGCTTAGTTGTTCACGTATGTTAGTCAGAGCTTGTTGCTGTTCATTGGCTGTTAGGTTACGTAGATCGTGAACTGTTAATTTTTGCCAGTACGCATGAGCCACTCCTTGTTGGCGACCATCTGGCAAAAATTGTACACGCAACATTGGATGCCGCTGGATCAGAGCATGAATTGCTGCTTCCAGTTGTTCAGGTTTCAGCCCAATACCATCAAATTCGTGATACAAATGGCAACCAACTCCTCCTAACGTTTGTTCTGGTGAACGCCCAACAAAATAAGCGTGTTGTACTGCCGTTAATGAGAATGGATGAGCATCTGCAATCTGTGGCAGTGGCATTGTATCCTGAGAAACGGTTTGAGGGACTGGTGCATGGCTTCGCAGAAGCTGGCTCCAGGTATGCAGTGTTGGATTTTGGTAAAGCTCACGCAGAGTGACGTGATATCCTTGACGTCTGAATTGGTTTAGCAATGCCATTATTTGCATTGAATCCAGTCCGTTGCGAATTAAATCGTCGTTATCATCCACCAAAATATTTTTTTGGTTAAACAGATCAGAAATAAGCTGGCGCAGTGAATCTGGGGAGGGAAAGTCCATGTGCATGAAGAAATCCTATAAAAATGGCAGTTACCTAATAAATCAATAAACGGAGTTCCAATTTATTGGAATGAATATTTCTAGATGGATGTCTCGGATAAATGTTTTGGTTGTAAATGCCAATGCTCTTCTGAACCAAGATGATTTTTCCAGAGAGATTGATAAAGGGGACAACGTTGTAGTAATTCGTCATGGGTTCCACTATCACACAGGGTTCCATGATCCATGACCAATATCTGATCAGCACGAGTTATCGTGCTTAGCCGATGAGCGATAACAAAGACAGTTTTATTCTCGGTAAGAGAATAAAATGCTTTTTGTATCAATCGCTCATTTTCAGGATCTAGTGAAGCGGTTGCTTCATCCAGGAATAAAACAGGAGACTGTTTTAAGATAGCGCGAGCAATGGCAAGACGCTGGCGTTCCCCGCCGGATAATGTACCGCCATCTACACCTAAAAGGGTGTCGTATCCTTGTGGCAGAGCCATAATTGTGTCGTGAATATTGGCAAGACGAGCCGCTTGCTCCAATTCCAACTGAGTGGCATTTGGATCCCCTAAACGGAGATTATTTGCGACAGTATCCTGAAATAGTGCGGTTTCCTGAAATACCATTGTGACAGTGTCATACAGTGCCTGAGTTTGGTAATGATGGATGAGATTTCCACCCAGACGAATTTCACCTTTGTCTAGCTGATAGAAAGAGAGCAATAAATAAGCCAGCGTAGATTTACCGCTGCCGCTAGGTCCCACAATGGCGGTCATACTGCCTTGTGGTGCATGGAATGAAACGTTTTGGATAGCGGGTTGACTAGTACCCGGATAACTAAATGAGATGTTGTTAACTTCAACATCATATTGAGCAGGAGAGGCTAATAGCCCAGAAACTTGCGTTGCAACCGCTTCGATCTCGACAATATGTGTTTCTCCCACTTGTGTTAATGCAGTTACATTGAGCAGGGGAATAATCCCGCGCAAGGGGGTTATCGTGGCAAACAGCAGTAGGATTGTGATGAGCATTTCGGAAAGGGTGAGCGTTTCCGGCGCGTGGAAGCGCAGGGCTCCAGCCAGTATCCCTATAACTACACTGGTATCAATGACGATGTAGAACAGACTCAATAGTGGTATGCTTTTGAAGACTCCTCGGCGGAATGCAATACGCAATTGTTCAATTTCTTGGTTAAAGCGTTGTTCTACTGTTGTGGTCACCGCCGCTGCACGGATAAAGGCCATACCTTGTGCATATTCTACAATCGCTTCAGATACGCCAGCCATCATAGCGGCCCGTCGTCGCAAGATTTCATTGAGTTTTTGACGGATCGCGACCAGAATAAGTAATCCAACCATCAATACCAACAGCGCACTGCCAGCTACAACCCAATCGAACCAAAATAAAGCCAGATAAATGAGCGCCAGCATCATAATCTGACAGGTAATTTGTGGGGTAGTATAGGCTGACTGATTTTCTTGCCATTGCACATCTTCGGATAATGTCAGCGCTATTTTTCCGGCACTTAAACCTCGAACTGTCGCGACCGACATATTCACAAGCCGTTGTAACAGAGCGCGCCGGATCTCGATACCCAATCCATAAGCGGCAATGGTGAGTTTACGCAGTGCGCGGGACATAAACGTGAACCGCAACAACAGTAAAATAATCGATAACACTAGAGTGATAAGCGGCAGCATATCAGTGCCACTTTCTTTCAGATGACGATCCTCCAGATGTGTGATAGCCCAAGCTGCGATGGCAAGTTGAGCAATGATTGCAATGGTATCAAGCTGTTTATATAACAAGCCAATGAACCAAACCCGTTGCAGTTTCGGGGACAAATGTTGCTGGAGACGATTAAATAACCCCATGATAATTTACTCCTGTTCCGGTATTTTCTCCCCGCCAAGCAGCCCACTGTTTGGCATAGGCACCTTGCTGTGTGATCAATTCATCATGGGTGCCTTGTTCAATGATTTGTCCTTTATCCAAAACCACGATTTGATCAAGATGGCGAATGGTTGGCAGGCGATGGGCAATAACAATTACTGTCTTATTCTGCCCTGTTTGTGTATGACATAGTGCATTGAGTGCTTGTTGCATCTCTTTTTCACACTCTGGATCGGCATAGGCGGTCGCTTCATCCAAGACAAGAATTGGCGCATTTTTCAGGATAGCGGCGGCAACGGCGATACGCTGCTTTTCTCCCACAGACAAGCTGATACCGTTGTTCAGTACTGTGTTGTAACCCTGTGGTAACTGTTGAATAAATTGGTGTGCTTGAGCTGCGATAGCTGCGGCTTCAACCTCAGCCTGGGAAGCATTAGGACGGGCCAAACGTATGTTATTAGCTACCGTATCGTTGAACAGGAATACCCGCTGGAAAACAAAAGAGATGTTATTGCGCAGGGTGAGTTCATCCATATTGCGAACATCAACACTACCAACAGTAATTTTGCCTTGTTGTGGATCCCAAAGACGAGCAATTAAACTGGCTACTGTGGATTTACCAGAACCACTGGCGCCTACCAGAGCCATTGAGCTTCCAGCTGGTACGGAAAAGGAGATGTTATTTAAGGCATTGTCCTGCCCATTTTGATAGGAGAAACTGACATTATGCAAAGTCACACTGTTATCAACAGGTGGATGGCTTTGAGAACATGGTGCTAGTTCAGGTTGGTTTATTAACCAGTGATAACGTGTGATTAATGCTTCTTGTTGTTGCAAGCGGGTCATTACAGCGAACATGGAGGAAGCAATATTGCCGAACGCCATGGCAGCCAGAATAAAGAAGGTAAATTCAAATATCGAGATTTCTTGTTGGTTAAATAACCAGATTGCCAAAGGGAGTACAAACAGTAAATTGGCACTGGATAGGACAAAAAAACGGCTGGATTTGACCTGCACTTTTTCGACCCAAACATCAATAATACGTGTCAGAGCGGTAAATGCTTCTTCGGCACGCTGTAGCGCAATATTGCCGCTTGAATAAGTTTTTACCACGGGGATTGCATTGATAACCTCTCCCATCGTTGATGCAATGCGATTTTGGGCTGCGTAAAAGCGCTGAGTTGTGGTTTGAACTTTCATCTGAATATAGATGAACAGTAGACAAGCGCCTAGAGTTGGAGCGAATGCAGCCAATGCCAGTCGCCAATCGATAGTCAACATGACGCTCAACGCGATCAGCGGGCCGAACAAGGTTGCTGACATTTCTGGAATAATGTGAGCAATCCCATCTTCGAGCTGTTCGACGTCATCTAACATCATCTTTTTGATTTCAGTACTGTCAGTTAGCATAAAGAAGCCCAGAGGAACGGACTTCAATTTATTACTGATCTTACGCCGAACATCAGCCTGAACGTCGGCGGCGATTAAATGAGAAACAAACGTTGAAGCGCTGAAAGTCAGCATTGCGGCAAAAGTAGAGCTTAATAATATGACGCCGTAACTCAGGAGCGCGTCATATTGCCCGTCATAGATGGATTGAGTAATTAACCCGGCAACCGCCGCCGGCAAAATTTGCAGGCCAGCGGAAACAATGGCAAGTGCAATAGCTACATAACTCAGAGCACGGTATGGGCGCATCATATTCCACAATGCTTTAAGAACACCGGCATCAGCGGCACGTTGCTCTGGCGAATTCTGGACAGATGAGTCGTTACTGAACATAGGTGTTTTCCTTTTGGAAATCGTGGCATTTGCGTAATGTCCAGAATAGGCCAGCGAGGGTGAAGAGCGATGCGAGAGCGAAAAGGGAAGAATAGCCCGCTTTGGTAACAATCAGCCCACCGACCACTGAACAGATGATCGCAATGCCCATGTCTGCCGATTGCATCAAAGCAAAATCCACACCAGATTGAGTGCTTGCTGCCAGAGACATCATCTGAGTGTATAAGGCAACAAATTTGGCCGCAGTGATTAACGTGATGAAGACATATGCGGCTGAAAGCAAAGATACGGAGGATTCTGGTTGTTGGGCAAGCCAGAAAATCCCCATCAGCACCATACATTCAAGCAGCATAAAGCTCAGTAGCGTTTGCATGGCGCCTAATTTACGTACCAGAACACCGCCAAACAGGACACCTGATAATCCGGCTAATGCACCACCGCTGGCGGCAATAATGCCCAGTTGAGTTAAATCGACTCCACGATCGACCAAGAATGGGGAGAGCATACTGAGTGACAAGCGTGTACCAATCATACATAACAGGATTAAAATCAGTGCCTGTTTAACCGGAGTACGGCGAAATGCACTCTTGAGGGATGGAGGAACGGTAGCCTTTGAAACATCTGATTCTCTCTTCCCCTGCGTTTTTCGGATAAACAAAATAGGCAGTGACATCAAGAGAATCACCATGGCTAATACGCCTGCACCAATGTGCCATCCATACAGTGAGGTCAGATATAAGAACAGGCCACTACCGATAATGGCTCCCAGGTAACCGCCGCCAACCTGCATCACATTGCACCAGGGGCGATGCTGTGGTGATAATCGATCAATGGCTTGACCATCTGTGGTGGTATCTACGACAGTCAGGCAAAATGTTATCAGAAATAGTACCGCGATAATTAACGGCATATGTTCGGCAGGTTTTGCCAATGACATTAAGCTGAAAAGAAGAAAAATTAAAATATTACCGCAGAGCATGATGCGGCGGGGATTGGTATCCCCTGAACCTGATTTACGGTAACGCTCTACAATTGGTGCCCAAAGGAATTTGCATGCCCAAGGTAACATTAGCAGATAAAGTAATCCTATTTTATCCGGTGTTACACCATGACTGCGCAGAAATGCAGGCATGCTTTGTAACGTTAACATACCAATGGTACTTTGGATGGTGTAAACACCAGCCAAAGTCAGAAGCAGTAACGAGACATGACGGGAATTTGAAATATTGTGCGTCATAATGCAATGCTCACATCCAGCCCAACATTCAAGCCCTTACTCATCATACTGAGCGTATGACCTTTCGAGAAACTAGAAACACGGTACTTTTTATTGCCCAGGTTTTCGCCATAAAGTTTAATATTGACACCATGAGCCATCTCTAAACTTAATGAGGCGTCATAGAGAGTATATGCCCTTTGTTCAAGGGTATTCGCTTCATCAAAGTAGCTTTTTGAATAGTGACGGGCACCAGCATTGACATAGAGATTTCCTGGCAAGAATGTCTGTTTAATCAGATAGTCGATACCTGCATTAAGCATGACATCTGGAGCATAAGGCAGACGTTTGCCATTGTAACTTACGCCAGTTATTGTATCGGTTGCATGAGTGAAATTTGATTTACCAACGCTACCACCAAGAGAAAATCTGAGCCCCTGCATTGGCTTGATTTGGCTACTCAGTTCAATACCTTTACTTTCTGCTTTTCCGGCATTGCGAATAGATTGCATGCCAATGGGCCCAACATAAATCTGTTTGTCTTTTGAATAGATATAATAAATCGCGCTGTTTAATGTCACGGCATCATCAAAGAATGCGCTATTCCAGCCGAATTCATAATTGTCTGAAATTTCGGTATCGTAAGGTTTTCTATCCTCGGCAGAGGAAATAATGTTATTGAAGCCGCCGGGTTTATAACCTTTAGTGGCAGAAACATAGAAACGGGTATCAGGTGTAAATTGCCAGCCCAAAGCCGCTTTAGGTGTAAATTCATTGTTGGAAACTTGATTATCAAAAGCGTCGATTGTCATCGTGCCAGAACGACCTGAATAGGTTATCTGCGATTTTTCATGTGATAAACGCCCGCCAAGGGTCAGATCCCATTGAGAAGCCAGCGGTAATTTAACCTCACTAAACAGCGCCAGTGATTTTGTCTTAATTGTGTTTAGGGAATCGCTATAGTAGCCAGGATAAGCACCAACCAGATGTTTACTACTTTCATCTGAGAACCAACCGCCAAGAACACTGGTTATTCCATTTGAATAGCTGGAATTTAAACGCAATTCTTGGATGGTGGCATGGTGTTTCTCTTTCCATTTCCCTCCGATGAAATTACGGAAAATATCGCGATCCTGATAGGAAGTGACACTGGTTAATGCACTGTTACCGAAATCATATTCAGCCTTCAGTGCATAACTGTTGACTCGCCGTTTTAAATCAGGAATAGGGTCATTGTACTCTTTCCGGCGGAATTGCTCGTCGGTTAAATAAAGCTCTTCATGTGAATTGAGATCTTCGTGAGCAAAGCTAAGTTCAGCACTGAAAGGTGAATCATCTGGTGCGAATGTCAGTTGGCCTTTACCTAACCAAGTTTTACTGGAGTCAATGCTTTTACGATTTGGTGCATCAATTTGCCCTGGTTCTTTTACCCAGCGTAGGCTCGTACTGCCATAAAGAATGCCTTCGATAAGGGGCGTTGATCCGCTGAATGAACCACCTTGCTTCAATTTAGAATAATGACCAGACAAGTTAAGCCAGGGGCCTTCTTTAGGGGAACGGGTAACAATATTGATAACTCCCGCTTGGGCGTTTCCTCCGTATAAAGTGCCTTGAGGTCCACGTAATAATTCTACGCGTTCTACATTAATTAATTCTTGAGTTAGGAATTGGTGATCCTGCGGCACACCATCAACATAAATTCGAACAGAAGGTGAATAATAATCAGGTGAACTGATACCCCGAATTGTTGTTGCCGAATAGGTTCGGTTACCGCGAGATCGAATTTGTAAACCAGGGAAAGCACGTTCAAGATCCTGCACTTGGGTAATTCCCGCTTGCTCAAGTTCTTCGCCAGTTTTAACCAAAATGCTGCCATTAATTTTATTTAATGCTTCTTTCTGTTTGTTAGCCGTCACGATCAAAATATCTTTTTTCGCTTCAGAAGCATGTTCAGCCCAGGCTACGGGTGTAATTAAGCAACATAAGACAGACGCTTTAGCATATTTTTTTTTCATATAAGTACTCGTTATGCCCTTTCAAATCATGTTTTACAAAAATCAGGTATGGTAAAACGAAAAAGTTTATCAGGGAGACTAACGGGAGTAGAGAAATAGGGCTAACGGGATAGGGACAAAAGTAGCGCGATAAGTACTATTGATAATAATTATCATTAATGATAAATTGCGTGATATTTACATTATGTGTATATATAAAATAAAAGTATAATGAATTTAGCACGCACAATATACTGTTTTTATTGTGGAAATAGCTTTTGAAATGGAATCTGATGCTAATTTTACAGGGGATCTCATGAAGACGATTTATAGCGAGAAATTGTGCATTTTCACTGCTGGTCATTGCAATTACACACATCCACCGATGGTGGAAAATAATATAAATCCTCCATTACTCACGGAGGAATTATCTGACGGAATTCATATAAACCGTATTCGTCTCGACCTTAACAAAGATTTAACAGAATATTGTGAAGGACCGCCAACGGTATCAATTGCTTTTATTCTAAGTGGGAAAGGAAAAATGGCGATTGAAAACGGGGATATTTTAGATATTAATCCGGGAACAATGATATTTTTCTATTCACCTAAAAAAACACGAGGTATGAATTTCTTTGGTAGTGGAAAATGGCATATTCTCGATATTCGTTTTTCTCTGAACGAAATTGAATCTCAGGAATTGCCATCTTTTACCAAATTAGCCACTAGTTTTGAAAAAAATGTTAGTTATAGTAACGTATTAATGATGGCTGGTCCTATTCATCCGCCATTTATGCAGATAGTCAATCAAATAGAAGAATGTCAATTACATGGTAACGTCCGCAAGGTTTATTTAAAGGCAAAAGCGTTAGAAATTCTCGCGTGTGTGACGGCTCAAGTTTATGATTGCCAATATAATGCAATTAACAACTTACAGCGTCGTGCTGTTTACAATGCAATAAAAATAATTAATAGCGATTATCATTATCCCTGGACAATAAAATCATTATCAAGAGCAGTAGGTTTGAATGAGCGGAAATTAAAAGAGGGGTTCCGAGCGGTTGTTTTTCGTACCTTCCATCAATATCTGGAAAATGTTCGTATGACCACAGCAGAAGATTTATTGAAAAAAGGGATGAGTGTTATTGAAGTTGCTACAGCGGTAGGTTATTCCAGTCCAAGCCATTTTTCTAAACGTTTCCGGCAACATTATTTGATCAATCCGAAAGCATGGCAGACAAAATATGCTGTGAATCATACAATAATGACAGAATATATTGCAGCAGGAAGTCAATAGAAGGGTTGATCATGACAACAATTTGTTGATTGATATTATAGTACCCTCATACGGAAACTATAATAGAATATTTCTCCTTGCGGCTGTAGTAATAGGAAAGAAGAGATAAGTTCAGAGATAATACCCCCTCTGAACTTATTTCTTTATATCAACAAATTACCGAAATTATTTCAATTCCAGTTCATTCATGGCTGCGATGCTAAACCCACCATCAACATGCAGGATCTCACCAGTAATACCGCCAGCCAGATTAGAGCACAAGAATGCAGCAGCATTACCCACGTCTTCTGTGGTAACGGTACGACGGATAGGCGTGACAGATTCACAGTGTGCCAGCATCTTACGGAAGTCTTTGATACCAGACGCGGCCAGAGTGCGGATTGGGCCTGCGGAAATACCATTAACACGAACACCTTCAGCACCCATAGCGTTTGCCATGTAACGTACGTTTGCTTCCAGAGATGCTTTTGCTAATCCCATAACGTTGTAGTTAGGGATTGCACGCTCTGCACCTAAATAGCTTAAGGTAAGCAGGGCCGAGTCAGGGTTCAGCATGCTGCGACAGGCTTTTGCCAACGCAACAAAGCTGTATGCACTGATATCATGTGCAATTTTGAAGCCTTCGCGATTGACGGCATTGACATAATCACCGTCAAGTTGTTCAGCAGGTGCATAGCCGATAGAGTGAACAAAACCGTCGAATTTAGGCCATACTTTACCTAGTTCAGCGAACAATGTGTCGATACTTTCATCTTTAGCCACGTCGCATGGCAGAACGATATTCGAATTCAATGAAGCAGCGAATTCTTCGACACGAGGTTTCAATTTGTCATTTTGGTAGGTAAAAGCCAGTTCAGCACCTTGATCGTGCATTGCCTTAGCAATTCCATAGGCAATAGACAGTTTACTGGCGACGCCAGTGATTAGAATGCGCTTGCCGGTCATGAAACCCATAGCAGTTCCTTATTGTTCTTAGTGTTCAAAATACCAAAGTTAATATTATAGAATAATAATATACTCACTATAACTAGGGTATTCATTGTTAATAAACGGGTATGATTCTACCACGCTGGAAAAAAATGTGGTGAGTTTCCACTGCTGTTCCGATCA
>NZ_CAWMEB010000356.1:0-206 GCF_963866145.1 Xenorhabdus sp. NBAII XenSa04 | reverse complement strand
TATGCGCTCAAGCTGTTGCAATCGGACGGCGAGTTAACGATGGCGAGCACGGGCAAGGACGAAGCCACCGGCAACCTGGTCACCAAAAGCTATACCGTCAAAGGCCCGGTGATGCTGATGTTAACCACGACGGCCATTGATGTGGATGAAGAACTGCTCAACCGCTGTCTGGTGCTGACGGTGAACGAATCCCGCGAGCAGACCGA
>NZ_CAWMEB010000355.1:0-613 GCF_963866145.1 Xenorhabdus sp. NBAII XenSa04 | reverse complement strand
AATCCCGGCTGCCAGTCATGTCCATCATCCAGCTCCCCTTCCAGTTGCCGCAACAACGGCAGGTGATAAAACAACGCCATCCAGAACACGACGGCCTGCCATAACAGGCTCTGGGCGGCCTGTGTTTCCGGTGCCGCCCCCGGCGGTAACAGATGCCCTTTCGCCAGTCGCACGGCACAGGCGGTAAATTGCAGCGTCAGGTCAGCAAATCCCCCTGCCCCTGACCAGTCGCCATCCGGTGTGGCGGGCACCTGCTGCACACGGCTCAGCAATTGCTTCACCGGTGCGAGATAAAAACGCTGATACAGCCCTTCGGGCAGGGCAGTGTTTTGCCATAATTGCTGAAGATACTGACGGCGCAGTGGGGTGGTCAGTAACTTATCCACCGATTGTGGCCGGAAATAGCCCCGGCTGTCACGAATGGCTTCCGGTTGTTGTTCGGATGATTTTTGCGGTGTGGCAGACTGGCGGACAAAATGGGATTTAAAACGCTGAAACATGGTTTTTCCTCTTTCAGTTCAAATTGGGCCCAGTGTCGGTGAATCCCGGTCTGAAACAAGGAAAAACTCTTTTTGTGGAAATGAAAATTAAATTGACTCGATTCACCCACCGA
>NZ_CAWMEB010000354.1:0-269 GCF_963866145.1 Xenorhabdus sp. NBAII XenSa04 | reverse complement strand
CTGAGCCGTGTCCAACAGGTGCCGGCAACACCGGAAGGTAACTGGTCGGGCAGCGGGGATTTTGCTGACCTGACGCTAAAGTTTACCACCTGTGCCGTGCGGCTGGCGAAGGGACATCTGTTACCCCCCGGGGCAGCCCCGGAAACTCAGGCTGCCCAGAGCCTGCTATGGCAGGCGGTTGTGTTCTGGACGGCATTATTTTACCACCTGCCCCTGTTGCAGCACCTGGAAGGGGAGCTGGATGATAGGCATGACTGGCAGCCGGGATT
>NZ_CAWMEB010000353.1:0-420 GCF_963866145.1 Xenorhabdus sp. NBAII XenSa04 | reverse complement strand
GACACCCGCTTGACTGAAGTACTGGCGGCAAAGCAGCCGGTGGATATCTATCTGGTCGACAGTCAACGTAATGATGACATCTTACGGCAGTGGGCTAAAACGCATCACATTCCCCTTGAACAGGTCCGTAACCGACACATCACCCTGAATCATGATGCAGGATACTGGTTCCGGTTTGGTAAGGGACTGATGCCGGTATTATTGCGGCAGGGGGAACAGGGATGGCAGGTCACGTCATTACCATGAAACGGGTGAGCGTATTCCCCATTATCGGCCTGTTATGGATGACTCCCTGCCATGCCGAACTGAACGTGATTGCTGATTTGGGTGGTAAAGATGCCTCGCTCTTTTATGAAAGCATTAATGCCCAGCCGGATCATCGTTCTGCACAATCATACTCTTTCTTGTCAGAAGTGACGG
>NZ_CAWMEB010000352.1:0-420 GCF_963866145.1 Xenorhabdus sp. NBAII XenSa04 | reverse complement strand
GACACCCGCTTGACTGAAGTCCTGGCGGCGAAGCAACCCGTTGATATCTATCTGGTCGACAGCCAACGTAATGATGACACCTTACGGCAGTGGGCTAAAACGCATCGTATTCCTGTTGGACAGGTCCGTAACCGACACATCACGCTGAATCATGATACGGGTTACTGGTTCTGGTTTGGTAAGGGACTGATGCCTGTATTGTTGCGGCAGGGGGAACAGGGATGGCAGGTCACGTCATTACAATGAAATGGGTGAGCGTATTCCCCATTATCGGTCTGTTATGGGTGACTCCCTGCCATGCCGAACTGAACGTGATTGCTGATTTGGGTGGTAAAGATGCCTCGCCCTTTTATGAAAGCATTAATGCCCAGCCGGATCATCGTTCTGCACAATCATACCATTTCTTGTCAGAAGTGACGG
>NZ_CAWMEB010000351.1:0-302 GCF_963866145.1 Xenorhabdus sp. NBAII XenSa04 | reverse complement strand
GGCACCCGGAAGATGCGGCAAATTTCTTCCAACTGGAATTTACGGGTTTCCAGAAACTGTGCATCCTCAGCCGATAAACTGATTTGATGCCATTTCAGCCCCATTTCTAAAATCATCGGCTTATGGGCGTTGACCAGTCCCTGATGGCGCGCTTCAAAATCCGTTTTCAGACGTTGATAAGCCTCGTCTTTCAATGCCTGATCCGTTTGCAGGACACCACTGGTGACAGCGCCGTTACCGAACAACCGGGAACCGTGCTCTTCGGTGGCTAGCCCCAGCCCAATCGCTTGCCGCGCATAGGC
>NZ_CAWMEB010000350.1:0-302 GCF_963866145.1 Xenorhabdus sp. NBAII XenSa04 | reverse complement strand
GGCACCCGGAAGATGCGGCAGATTTCTTCCAGCTGGAATTTACGGGTTTCCAGGAACTGGGCATCTTCGGCCGATAAACTGATTTGATGCCATTTCAGCCCCATTTCCAGAATGAGCGGCTTGTGCGCATTCGCCAGCCCCTGATGTTGCGCTTCAAAATCGGTTTTCAGACGGTCAAAGGCCTCATCCGTCAGTTTCTCATCCGTTTGCAGTACCCCGCTGGTGACGGCCCCGTTACCGAATAACCGTGAACCGTGCTCTTCGGTCGCCAGTCCTAACCCGATCGCTTGCCGCGCATAGGC
>NZ_CAWMEB010000349.1:0-365 GCF_963866145.1 Xenorhabdus sp. NBAII XenSa04 | reverse complement strand
CAGCAATATCACCTTGATCATCAACAAGCCTCTGAGGTGTATTGGGCTGAGCGCAAGGCGCAATTCCACAGGGCAAATGATCTTTCGGCGTTGTTAAGCCGTAACGTAGATCTGAACCGGATAAAAGCAGTGGAGAAACCGGCTGAACAGGCACTCACGATACAGGGAAATGCTTATAAACAGCTTACGACAATGTGCCAGAAACAAGGGGTGACGTTGAATGTGGCGTTACAGTTTGCCTGGCATAAGCTGCTGCACAGCTACAGCGGAGATAAACAGACCATTGTGGGGACAACTGTATCAGGGCGAGATGTGCCGGTCGAGGGTATTGAAGCCAGTGTTGGTCTGTATATCAATACGTTGCC
>NZ_CAWMEB010000348.1:0-1904 GCF_963866145.1 Xenorhabdus sp. NBAII XenSa04 | reverse complement strand
GGGGCGCTTTTTGCAGACTGGCTCCACTGGAACAAAGGATGTTAATCATCTGGGAAATAAGGTTAACCCAATTGGTCCAAACAGAAGGCATCTAATGAATGATTAAATCTGACATCACCTATGAAAAAGGGCAATATGGTATTTTGGCCATTATACGCTCGGAATGGAATAAAAAAGTAGAAGAGGATATCTTAAGAAAAGGTTGTACCGAGATTGAGTTTAATCACGCAAAAGGTTGGAAACGGGGGGGGATGAACTCCCCTCACTTGAGGCATTTCCTGACCTTCTCGGAGTATCTGTTACAGAATTGAATATTGAATCTGTTGATTCAATCCATTCATTAAAAAAATTACGTTATTTAAAGATTTTTACATACTGTAACACTCCAATACGGTTTGAAAATTTTCCAGATCTTGAAAAATGCAGTATTGAATGGCGAAAAAAATCTGACAGCCTGTTTGAATGCCGAAAATTAAAAGATCTTTTTATTAATAAATACCCCTATGATGATTTAAAGCCACTGCAATTATTAACCAAACTTGAAATACTGGGTTTGCTGAACTCAAGGCTGAAATCTTTTGAAGGAATGGAATATCTAAAAAACATCAGGAGATTACGCATTGCCAATTTAAGGGGTTTAACGTCATTGGATGGTATAGAGCACCTATCAAAACTGGAACAGTTGGATATAAACACATGTAGAAAGATTACCCAAATCGAACCCAATCAGTTACATTTAAAATCATCCCAACTATGGGAATAATGCTTGCGTTTCATAAATGCGACCGCAGTCAAAGGGGGATTACGATCCAGCAATGGTGATAAGTCACCGTCAACAATATTGGTGGATTCATAAAAGAGAACCTTTTCAAGCTTTTTTAGGTTTCTTAAAGGCTTGAGGGATTCAATCTCATTGCAGTTATTGATAAAAACCTCTTTCAGGTTTTCAAGCGTTTCCAGTTGATTGATATGGGTAATCTTTCTGCACGTATTGATATCTAGATTTTCCAAATTTGATAAATGTTCTATACCATCAAGAGAAGTCAACCCCCTTAAGTTTGCTAGACTTAGGTATGTCATGTTTTTAAGGTGATCTATTCCATTCAGTGATTTAAGCTTGGAGTTATAAATCCTCAATGTTTTAAGATTGGTTAATAATTGTAGCGGTTTGAAATTATCATAAGGGTATTTATTAATAAAAAGATCTTTTAATTTTCGGCATTCAAACAGGGAGTCTGATTTTTTTCGCCATTCAAGGCCACATCTTTCAAGATCAGGAAAATTTTCAAACCGTATCGGTGTATTACAATAGGTGTCGATACCTAGAGACCTTAATCGTTTCAAAACATGGATTGAATCAATCGATTTGATATTAAATCCTAGGATATCTATTCCAAGCAGATCAGGAAATGCATCCAGCGGGGGGAGTTCACTCCCCTGCCATCCTTTTGCAGAATTAAACTCAATCTCGGTGCAGCCTTTTCTTAATATGTCCTCTTCTATTGTTTTATTCCATTCTGAGCGAACTACGGCTAAAGTGCCATAGTTACCGTCTTCATATTTAACATCAGATTTTATCATGGAAGAAGATGCTCCCTCTTTGGACCAATTGGATTGACCTTATTCTCAAGATTTCCACTCTTAATACCACCAAGCTCCTTTATTCTTGACTGTTCTGCAATCTCCCTTTGCAGTTTTCCTCCTGAAACAGGCGTTGTTGTAACTGGGGTGCCAGCCGGTAGCTTACCGGAACGTAAATGCTGTTCAAGGCGTTTTGGAATATTGGATGACTGGCCGACATATGTTTTACCAGATTTACCAATAAACTCGTAGATACCCTGCGTTCCACGTTCAACGATTGGTGAGCTTACTATCGCCTTCCCGCCTTTTCCAAGCGCTTTTCC
>NZ_CAWMEB010000347.1:0-380 GCF_963866145.1 Xenorhabdus sp. NBAII XenSa04 | reverse complement strand
CAGGATGCCTTCTCAGTAATAAACAGGCTCAGGTCAAACTTAGCCGGACTATACAGAGAGTCATCCAACTGCACTGGGCTAAACGGTAAATCTCTAGCTGTTTGTCGTGTTTTCCCGGCGTCTTGCAGCCCGAACAGCACCTGAAAAATAGGATGACGGGACGCATCCCGTTCAACGCCAAGGGCATCAACCAACTGCTCGAACGGTATATCCTGATGAGACTTGGCCTGAGCAATTACATCATGAACATGTCCAATCAGGTGCTCTACACTGCTGGTCTGTTCCACCTGTGCTCGCAAAACCAGTGAATTAACAAACATGCCAATTAAAGGTTGAGTTTGCACATGGTGACGGTTATCAGTCGGTGTCCCCAGTACAAT
>NZ_CAWMEB010000346.1:0-10530 GCF_963866145.1 Xenorhabdus sp. NBAII XenSa04 | reverse complement strand
AACAGATCACTGGCGTATTCTAAATCACCCATTAACCCGTTTTCGGTGTCATTGAGCGATAGAGTTAAATCAAAGTAAGCACTTTCTCTAACCAGAGGAAGTTCACTCAGTTTTAGTCCTGTTAACTCAAAATTCCTTTGTTCTGATTTATTATCGAGAGTCAGCATGACCTGGAAAATAGGGCTATGGCTTAAACTGCGGGTTGGTCGCAAGGCTTCGACCAATTGTTCAAATGGTAAGTCCTGATGCTCATAAGCGCTTAACGCACAATTTCTCACTTGAGCCAGCAATTCGCTGACATTTGGGTTGTCACCCAATTGAATGCGTAATGCCAGTGTATTAGCAAAGAAACCGATCAAAGACTCCAGCTCATGCTGTGGACGATTGGCAATCGGGGTTCCTATCACCAGATCGGATTGCCCACTAATGCGGGAAAGCAGCACTGCCCAACCTGCCATTAATGTCATAAATAAAGTTGTGCCATGACGCTGGCTGAGATTTTTTAATCCTGCACTTAATTCCGGTGAGAATGCCAGATCGACGCGGTTACCTCTGTAACTCTGTTGCATCGGACGAGGTTTGTCAGTGGGCAATTCGAGTAATTCGGGCGCACCTTGTAAACGATTGCGCCAGTAATTTAGTTGAGTTTCCAGTACATCGCCTTGTAGCCACTGTTGTTGCCAGAGAACATAGTCAACATATTGGAGCTTCAATTCAGGTAATGGATCGGGTTGCCCCTGGCTGAAAGCCTGATAAAGAGCAGAGAGTTCATGTATCAATATCTTGACTGACCAGCCATCCGAAATAATGTGATGCTGAGTCAACAACAGAACATGTTCGTCTGCTGCTAAACGGAGCAAATGCCCTCTGAGTAATGGCCCACAGGTAAAATCGAAAGGCTTGACAGCTTCAAGGTGGGCGCGCTCTTCAACTGTTGTTTGTTGTTTTGGTGCTGGTAAATGGCTGATATCTTCAGTCGTCAAAGCAAAACCACTGTTAGCATCCCCGATAACTTGCCGGGCCGTGCCTTCAATGGTCACAAAAGTTGTCCGCAGGCTCTCATGACGGGCAACAATTCGATCCAAAGCCGCTTGCAGCGCATTCAGGTTAAGCTGACCTTGTAGATGTAGCCCTATTGACATGTGATACGCCGTCTGGGCTGCGGGATCTAACTGGGTCAGGAACCACAGGCGTTGTTGTGTCCAGGATAATGGCACATCGCCGTTACGGGCTTGGGGACGAATTTCTGCTTTTTGTGTATGTTGACGAGATAGCTTGGCGGCTTTGGCTAACTCAAGTAGTCTTTTCCGTTCAGCTAATGGTAAAGAGGTTAATTCATTATTATTCATGTTTAAGTACCATTTGAGAGCCAGATTTATTCCATTGATTGATAAATATTTTGTAGGGAATCTGCGTCAAATTGCAGTAATTGAGCGTTGATAATGCACTCTTCAAGCTGACAGATAGAAGGATGTGCAAACAATTGCTGGATAGAGATATCAACGTCAAAGATTTCATTAATTCTGGATTGAAGTTGCAAAACCAAGAGCGAGTGACCACCGAGCTCAAAGAAATTGTCATAACGTCCGATACGATCTATCTTCAATACCGTTTGCCAGATATCAGCCAGTTGCTCTTCAATTTCACCTTGTGGTGCTGCATATTCTTTTGTGATCACAGACGAGTGATCGGGAATGGGGAGAGCGCGGCGATCCAATTTGCCACTTAATGTCAGTGGGAAAGTATCCAACATGACGAATGCGCCAGGGATCATGTAATCAGGCAGGTTATTGCCCAATTGTTCCCGCAGTTCGGGAATATTCAGTGTCGTACCTGATTGGGGGATGATGTAGGCGACCAGCCTTGTATCTGCTGAGTCATATGCATGTGCAACAACCACAACTTGCTGAACACCAGTACATTGGGCCAGATGAGTTTCGATTTCTTCCAACTCAATGCGATTTCCTCGTATCTTGACCTGAAAATCATTACGGCCCAGATAATCAATGCTGCCATCGGGTAGCCAACGCCCCAAATCTCCTGTTTTATACATCCGTGCATCCGGGCGATTGCTGAATGGATCATGAACAAAACGTTCTGCCGTGAGTTCAGGACGATTTAAGTAACCGCGGGCAACACCAATGCCACCAATATGGATCTCCCCGGTTACTCCAATAGGAACAAGCCGGCTAAGTTTATCCAGAATATAGATTTGTGTATTAGCGATAGGATGACCAATTGGTACTAAATCGACATATTTTTCTGATCCGCAACGCCAGGATGTTACGTCAATTGCGGCTTCGGTCGGGCCATATAAATTATGCAGTTCACTATGAGGGAAGTGAGATAAGCACTGTTGTTGCAGGGAATACGGTAAGGCTTCTCCACTACACAAAATCTGACGTAAAGAAGGGCAACGTCCTGCTGGAGTGAGATGAATGAAACTTTGCAGCATAGAGGGAACAAAATGGATGGTTGTGATACCTCTGGATTCAATCTCTTCCAGCAAATAAAGGGGATCTTTGTGACCTCCGGGACGTGCCATAACTAATTGAGCACCGGAAAGCAAAGGCAGGAAAAATTCCCATACTGAAACATCGAAACTGAATGGGGTTTTCTGCAATACGAGATCGTTAGGGTTCAATTGATATTCATCTTTAGCCCAGAGCAAGCGATTGACGACACCCCGATGCTCATTCATTACTCCTTTAGGTAAACCTGTTGACCCTGAGGTATACAGGACATAGGCCAAATTACGTGATGTCAGCCCCAAGTCGATGATAGGGAGATTATCTTCCCGCTGCTCAGCGAGAGTTGCCTGACATTCTTCGCTTTCCCATATCCACAAAGGAACATTAGTGTCTGGTAAGTGGCTTTGTAACCCATGATGGCTCAGGACCAGTACTGGTTCACTGTCGGTCAGAATATGCCTGAGACGATCTGCCGGATATTCTGGATCGAGAGGAACATAAGCTGCACCCGCTTTTAATATTCCTAGCAACGCGATGACCATATCCGGGCTACGTTCCATGCAGAGACCGATACGATTATCTGCCTGAATACCGGCCGTAACGAAAGCGTGTGCGAGTTTATTGGCCTGACGATTCAATTCCTCGTAAGTCAATTGCTGGTTATCACAAACCAATGCAATTGCTGCCGGCGCATAATCGACTTGTTGTTCGAATAGTTGGTGAAGCCGAACATTTTGCGGGTAGGAGACGTCAGTGGCATTAAAATTATAGAGAATGTGTTGGCGTTCTGATTCATCCATCAACGGTAAGCTGTCGATAGTCTGTTGATCATCATCGGCTATTGCTGCCAGTAAGGTGAAATAATTGTCCATAAGTTGAGTGATTAACTCAGCATCGAACAATTTAGTATCATAATGAAAACCGCAATTAATCTGTTGATCGACTTTTATTATATTAACCATCAATGGAACAGGCATATCGCCATAATAAGGATATGTGAAAGATCGCAGTTCTGCTCCTCCCCAATGCACCGTATTACTGCCACTCTGATCCATCCATAATGATGGCAGGTTACTGACATATCTGGGTTGTTGGAAAGTTATGGTTGTCTGGAAAACAAGATGAGTATCAGTGTTACGTTGTAACTTAATTTGTTCCAGGATTTTGGGGAAAGGATATTTTTGATTCTCAATAGCCTGACGAATGATTTTAGCAGCCTGTAAGATATGTTCCTGTACAGTTATCCCGCCATTGATTTGAGCACGTAAGGCAACCGGGTTGACAAATTCACCGACTAATTTACCCCAGGTAGCCCGGCTGCGGCCCGGCATTATAGAGCCGACAAGAATATCATCCTGACCAGTATAGCGATGTAACAGAATTTGATAGGCTGCCAGAAAAATAGCAAACAGGCTATTACCATATTTCGTTGCTAACGTATGCAGTTTTGTAGCCAGCGTTTCGGGGAGCTTACGGGGAATCGTGATCCTATTTATTGCGGAAGGGGATTTATTAATTTTTGATTTATTGCTGGCAGGTAATTGTAATTCTGTTAAATAACTGCTCAGATTATCGCACCAGAATTGTTGTTGTTTTTTTGCATTGTTACTGTCCAGCCATTGTTGTTGCCAGATAACATAGTCTTGGTAACTGAGTTTTGATGCCGGAGGCAATTCTTGTTCAGATAAGAGATTACCCAGTTCCTCCAGTAATATCCAATAAGACCAGCCATCGACAACCATGTGGTCAAAGGTTAATACCATGATGTTTTCCTGATCATGACATTGATACCAACTGGCATAAACACGTGGTGGATTCTCCAAATCGAAAACGTACCAACAATCATTACGGACAACTTGTTGCAGCGTTTCCTCACTCAGATCCCTGGCATCATGTCTTGTGATCTTAATCACAGCATTTTCTGCTATTTGATATCCTAACTTACCGTCATATTGACCAAAACTAGCCCGTAACATAGGGTGGCGTTTTATCAGATGATTGAGCGCGTTTTCTAATTTCTCAGCAGTTAAACCTTTAACTCTGGCACAAAATGCATTATTACTCTGTCCCCTCTGGGCCGGATTAATTTGATATTGAAACCAACGGCTGCTTTGTGCTTCTGATAAAGCAAATGAATTCAATGTCTCAGGATAATTCATTTTATAGCTCCCCTTTTATGGGTATATGGAAAAATAAAAATTTGAGAACTGATAAAACAAAAAAATAAGAACAGAATTTAAGGCCAAAAATATTGGTTAAATAAAGTTCAATAAATTTATTTTCCAGCAGAAAATTAATGCGGTGGAAGTACAACGCAATAAAAAAAACCATTACGGTGATATGAATGGCATTTCACAGGAAAGTTATAAGTTAATCTCATTTTGTATATAAACTGTACTTTGTCTTTATTATGGTATTTAAGGTGTTAGATTATATATTAAATGAAAAAACTTTACATAGTGATATTCCCTTTCTTTTATATCTAATTTTATTATAGGTAATAAGTGTTATTATCATGAATATTTTATATTACATAATAATCTAAATGATAATATATATTCTATAAAAAAAGAGCCTGTTTAACGAGGCTCTTAAAATGGGCGAGGATATATTTATAATAAGTAGGTTGTCTTTGATCTAGATCATTTTCAGCCAGAATAATGGCTATTGGTGTTTATTTCTTTAATGTGTCCATCTTCCAACTTAATTACACGTTCTGCAATATCAAAATATGCATCATCATGGCTAATAACAATAACGGTCTTACCACGAGCTTTTAGTTCTGGCAGTAATTCTGTATAGAATATTCTTTTAAATACAGGGTCTTGATCCGCTGCCCATTCATCAAATAGATAAATAGGACGATCTTCCAGATAAGCAGATACTAAGGCTAAGCGTTTTCTCTGACCGGCTGAAAGTTCAGTTGTCGAGAATTGTCCGTCAACGATTTTAACTTTATGGCTCATGTTGAAAGATTCAATATAATGGGTTGCTTTTTCGGTAACATTTGCCCCGGTATTTAACAATTGATCGAATAAATGATAATTAGAGAAAACGGCTGAAAAATATTGGCGATAGTGTTCATTATTTGTCTGATCCATTTTTACACCATTAAGCCAGATAGAGCCGGATTCTTGCTCGAACAAACCGACTAACAGCATGGCAAGTGTTGTCTTTCCGCTTCCGTTTCCACCGACAATAAAAATGATTTCGCCTTGGGAAATCGTCAGACTCATCGGCCCTAGATTAAACTCCCGATCTTCTTTATCGGTCGTGTAGTGGTGAACAACATCTTTCAATTCAAGCGATAGTGGTTGTTCATTTGCAAATGGATTTGGTGTATTAGCTTGTTGTATATACAGAGATTCTTCTAACTGGCTATCCAGTCGTTTCATTTTTTGTAGTGAGATTTCGGCTTGTCTTAATTCTGGAATTGCGCCGATCACTTCGCTGATTGGGCCGGATAAGAATAGAACAATCAGAGTGACTGTCATCAAATTAGAAGGTTCTTGAGGTAACCAGATAGGTACAACAAAAATCATCAAGCCGATGACAATATAAAAGACCACCGAACCGGCATTCAGCACCCAGGCGTAGTTATTATTTGCTTTAATACAGATCTCTTTGAATTTTTTTGCGCCGGGAGAAATGACTCTGTCAATAAAAGCATTGCCTTTCTGGCTATTGAGTTTTAACTCCTTACTGCCATCAATTAGCTGTTGGAAACTGAGGTATATCTTATCTACCTGCTCACGCATTTCTTCCATCAGGCGTATAGGGCGCTTTTCTAAAAAATAGAAGATATACATTGTGAGCAGACAGACAATGGTCAGAATGATAAAGAGTTGCCAGGAAATCCAGGCTAAGTAACCGAAACAAGCGATAATAAGTGTGATATTGCCAAAGACGGTTGGCGCTAACATAAAAGAGTGTATAAACACATCGACATCTTTGGTCAGAACAGCTAACAGGCCATGTTTCCCGATATTATTCAGCTTTTTAAAAGGCGCCCGTAATATTTTATTACTCAGACTCAGTCGCAGGGAATAAATCGTTGCTTGAGTTAAATGTGATAACAATATTTCTGATAAAGTTTTAGTAATAAAAAAAAGAATACAGATACCAAAAAAGTTCCAGATAAATGTTGAGAGATTAGCTGCACCTGTAATTCCCTGGCTAATCATGCCTACTACTGATGCACCGGCAAACCCGCTGATTAATGCAAATATTGTTGATAAAAACAGCAATATCCAGGATTGACGATAGAGATAAGCTATTAGTGTCATAAAAATAAACCATTATAGGAGATTATGAGTAATATAAAAAATATATACTGGTCAATGAGACTCAACATGGTTATTTTTTTCTGGTGAAATTTCAAGGAAGATTTATAAACATAAATGTGAATGAATTTAAATCGTGATAAAAGTCACAGTTAAGGTGTAATGGGGTGTAATAGATATGACATTAATTGATGCATATTATTTTTTTTCATTAATTGATAGAGTTTATTTGTAATAGTGGAATAAAAGAGCATAAATAATTTCTCTAAGTAATCAGATAGTAACGTAGATGTACTTTTATGCAATTCTATATCATTTCATTAACATAGTGTATGTTCCCTCCATCTTTTAAGTTGCCTCTTTGTTGGTTACGAACACTCAGCACGGTCACTGTAGTTATAAACATGTATTTATAAGCATAGAGTTATCTGTGAATTCGGAGATTTGCTCTTGCTTTGTTAGTTGCACTTTCTCACTTCTTGTACAGCAAAGAGTGAAAAAATGATCTGGCATTATAAATATTTATTTGAATTAAAAAATTTGGTTTTAAATATTATTTATCTAATAGCTGAAGCGGTTAAATAATATCTTGTATTATTTAGGCGGTGGATATATTTAATTTTGAAATGACTGTTCCGATCTGTTTTTTTATACATACTATCCCAGAATCTCTATTGGGTATATGCCCAATAGAGTTCGAATTGTAACTTGAAAAATGAAGCAGATATTAAGTTATCTCAATTGATTAAGTTCTGTAAGGTTTGCCATAACGGACTTTGCTGTGCCAGTTTGCGTTGATCTTCCAACATACACTCAAGTATTTCTAAAGTTGTCAATGGATTTGCCAGTACAACACGTAAAACAGTTGTTGGTTGTCGCTCCCATTGCACCGGCCTGAGACTGGTACGTGAGACAAAGAACTTTCCGGTAGTCCACTGCATAGATTGGATATTTTGGTTCAGTACATTCAGTGTATCGTGTAGTTTTTCCCGCACAGATTCAGGAGCGTTGCATAGTGCCGTCAATGCCATTGGTGGTATATATCGGTAAGTAAGCAGACAAAGTTGTGGTTCGCTGATTAACTCAAAATCTTCCTGCTGGCGGATAATGTCTGCAAATTGCTGTGCTTTCTCGATACTACGATCTATTAATTGGGCGAAACCCTGCCGGCCAAGCAGATGCAGGTTACTGTGCAACATAAGCGACATCGCACTGCGTGAACCTTCCAACGTGTGGCGGCCTAAATCTTTTGAACCCTTACGTACAATATAATTAGCATGTTGGGCAATAGAATCAGTTAGAGTAGGCTGGCGGAACAGTACCATACCTGTTCCCATAGGGACGTACATTTGTTTATGAGCGTCAATTGTCACAGTATCAGCGCGCTCAATGCCTTTGAATAAATGTCGATAGCGTTTTGACAACAAGCTCGCGCCTCCCCAGGCAGCATCGACATGGAAATGACATTGCTCGCGCTCAGCGATATCTGCCAGTACGTCCAGCGGATCGATCGAGCCGGTTTCGGTTGTTCCCGCTATTCCGACAATTGCCATGGGCTTGATATTGCGCTGACGCAGATTTTTCAGATGTGAGTAGAGGGAATCAATGCAGATCCGTCCGTTTTTGTCGGCATCAACACTGATTAGTGCATCTTGTCCAAGGCCGAGCACATCAACAGTTTTTTTCAGCGAATAGTGGCCGAGTTCTGATACTAAAATCGCCACTCCATTGTAACCGTAATGGAGTAAACCTCTGGCCAGTCCTTCACGTTTAAGACCGGTAAAATTTTCGTCGGCTGGCATGAGCTGGTTTCGACATGCCCACATGGCTGTCAGATTAGCCAGTGTTCCGCCAGAACAGAAGGCTGCCAGAGCATAATCACCACTGTGCAGCCATTGTTTATAAAAACTTTCATCACAACCGTATACCAATTTGTGCATCATACCCAATACCTGGCGTTCCAGTACGGTCAGAACATGTGATGTTTCCAGTTTGACTAAATTTTGATTCAGGGCAGTTAATATCTTGCCAAGGGCAGGTAAATATCTGGGAAGGGCTGATGTCATATGACCAACAAAAGTAGGGGATGACACAGGCATCACTTGGTTAAGAACATCTTCATTCAAATTATGGATATATTTTTCGGTATCGACGGGAATTTCTGGTATGAATACCGAAGAAAACTTCTTCTCCAGTTCTGCTAATTCATACACTGGTTTGTTTAGCTCACGGCAACAATAACCTACAGGATCATCTGCAATCTTCTCTTCCAGTTCAGACAACGCTTTTTCACCGATATTGGTGGTAAATTGGTCGAATAGTTCTTGCCATTCTTGTGTGCCCGAATAATTATCGTGAGGAGTCGTCTTTTCTGTTTCATTTTCATTGTGATTCAGCCTGTCAAGAGAACTTTGCATAGTTTGTTTGCCTCTCCAGAATCGCTAATTAATGTAGAGTGAATAGCATAATCATATCATTGTTGGGTGCAAGTAGTTGGATACCGCTGAACGGTATGTGTACCCCCCTGGGGTCCTGGATTCTTGCCTCCTTTATATCTCTCTTTATCTGTATAGAACAGCTAAAAATAAGAATGAGATTCATTCGTATTGTATGGGTATTGTTAAAAATTATTGATAATTTTTTGTGGAAAAATAATAACAAGGCTATTTTCAGGCTAATGTGATTTATATTAATTCTTGGATTATAGTATGTCATGATTGATAAATTGAAAGTAACCAAATAAATAAGTATTTTTAATTTCTTATCAGTTTATTTTATCTATTGACGATGAAAATAGTTTCTGATGGAAAAAATAGTCACTACTCCAAAAATAGTATGTGATAAATGGTTGGTTGTTTAATAAAAGTTAAGAACAAATAATTTATGGTGATATCAGAACAGCGGAGAAAGCTGGCTTCAGAAAAATATAAATTTGATCTGAATCACAGAAAGGTTTTATGCAATGATTTTTAGGATCATTTTTGAATTTCTTTCTCTCAATTTATAATTATTTTAATTTTTCTGGAGCCATAATTCAAACTATTATCTATTTATGCATTATGGTTCTAATTTAGTTAAATGATGATACTAATAAGTAATGAGGTGATATATGAAAGAGTTAACAATTATTGAATTGGAGCAGGTTGCAGGTGGTACTTTTAACTGGCGTAAAGCAGTAAAAGCCGGCATTCACGCCTTTGGTAAAACAATTGATGATACCGTTGATTTCCTTTCCAATGAAGGCTATATTTCGAAAGACTTAGGCGGATTTATTAAAGGTGAGGTAGATGCTTTGGGAAATCTTGGCTGTGATATACTTGATTGTATCAATGATGAATAACTTCCAAATTTCAGAGTACATACTCATAAAATAGAATAATATTAAGTTCATGTGATTTTTTAATTAATGTACTAAGAAGTTAATATCAATCGTAATCAATTATGAAATAATGAGGCGATATATGAAAGAATTAACAACTATTGAATTAGGGCAAGTCTCAGGTGCTGGCTCTGTTATAAATAAAGGCGATCTATTGAAAGAAACTATCGAATATAAAAATGGAATAATTGATGATATTCTACACTTCTTTGATCGTGAATGGCCAATTATCCCCCCTTATCTCAAACCCGTATGTGATAATTAATTCATATAAGTTATAAGCATCAATTTTAAATTTTATGTATGTTATAAATCATTAGCCACTCTATTAGAATGGCTAATGATTTTTCTAAAAATATTTACTATATATTTTAAGGTATATACCAATCTAACTTGA
>NZ_CAWMEB010000345.1:0-680 GCF_963866145.1 Xenorhabdus sp. NBAII XenSa04 | reverse complement strand
TAGATAGTGTCGTCATAAATAAATTCATGTAATAATCACCCTATATTACATGAATGGATGACTTAACCATGAGCATACCCGCACACCGCCGTCACGATATTTCCGATCATATTTGGAGTTTGCTTGAACCTCACCTACCGGGGCGTAAGGGGGCCTGGGGGCGTGTTGCTTATGATAATCGATTATTTATTAATGCCGTGTTCTGGATTTTACGGACAGGCGCACCCTGGCGAGATTTACCGCCCGATTATGGCGACTGGAAAAATACGCATCGCCGTTTTTGTCGGTGGCGGGACAAAGGCGTATGGGAAGGACTGCTTGAAGAACTCATCTTTGAACCCGATTTCGAATGGCTGATGATTGACGCCAGTCATATTAAGGTTCATCCCCATGCCGCAGGGGCGGCAGGAGGCAATCAGGATATGGGGTGCACAAAAGGGGGCTCAATACAAAGATACATCTGGCCGTGGATGCGCATGGTATGCCGATCAGAGCGCTTATTACAAGCGATCCCACAGCGGATTGCTCACAAGCTGAGGCCTTGATTGACGGAATAGATGCAGAACATTTATTAGCGGATCGGGGCTATGACAGTAATACCGTTGTTGAACAAGCAAAAAAACAAGGCATGGCAGCGCAAATTCCCGGCCGAAAAAATCGCAAAGTGAAACGAGAATATG
>NZ_CAWMEB010000344.1:0-550 GCF_963866145.1 Xenorhabdus sp. NBAII XenSa04 | reverse complement strand
AATGCCATTCGCCCGACCCGGGATTTAGCCAGCGCCGGCTTTAATATGATGAATCAGCTGCCGGTACTGAGTCAGTCGTCGGTCAGCAGCCTGAAGTGTGAAGGCAGTGCCTGCCGTAAATTCAGCAATGCCCGTGAAGCTGCGGAGGCGGTGGTCAGTGTACTGGGCGACCGGGCCATCCGGACCTGTACTCAGGCGGCAGACTGCACCAGCGGCGGAGAAAAACACCAGCCGGGCACCACCGTCGCGGGCATGGGCTTTGCCCCGATGCTGGAAGCACACACCAAAACCAATACGGAACAGCTGGTGAAGCTGGTCAGTGGCACGGAAAAACCGACGATGGCCATTGGGTTCAGACATGCCGGTAATCAGCATCCGCCGCATCAGTAACGCCGTTTCCACGGTTTCCGCCATCGCCAGCTCACCCGCCAAACGTGCCGTCAGGGCAGCTCTGTCCGGGTCGCGCTGCAACGCCTGAATGACACCTTTGGTTACCGTCAGACTGCCGGTTTTCAGTTTCGTCAGATTGGCCATCGTCGGTTTTTCCGTG
>NZ_CAWMEB010000343.1:0-239 GCF_963866145.1 Xenorhabdus sp. NBAII XenSa04 | reverse complement strand
ATAGCGATCACCATTTCCGGGCTGCGATCCAGATACAGGGCTATCGGTGTGTCAGCCTGCATCGTTTCATGATTCTGTTGCTGATAGCGTTCGCGGATCACATAAGCGAGCTGATTGACCCGTTCGTTAAGCTGACGGTAGGTCAGCGTTGCGCCTTCAAATACCAGTGCCACATTATCCGGTGTTTTTTCCACCTGGGCTTCAAGCAGTTGTTGCAGGGTTTTGTCCTGCGGGTAAGG
>NZ_CAWMEB010000342.1:0-253 GCF_963866145.1 Xenorhabdus sp. NBAII XenSa04 | reverse complement strand
ATGCTGTTTTTATCGACGTGCGCTAGCTGTTTTTCAACCCATACAGTGTTGAAGTCTTGAAATCGATAACTTGCTCTGATAATGGTACTACATGAGTACGGCGCATTTTCATTTTTGCGGCTGGAATTGTCCAAACAGCCTTATCTAAATCAATTTCTGACCATTCAGCTTTGCGGAGTTCTCCCGGACGAACACCCGTTAATATCAGCATACGCAATGCCGTTCTGACTATCTGGCTTCCCATATATTTATC
>NZ_CAWMEB010000341.1:0-437 GCF_963866145.1 Xenorhabdus sp. NBAII XenSa04 | reverse complement strand
CGTGACCGGGATAACTGGGTAGTCCGGCTGGATTTGGTGGCCGATGAATATTACCACGCTGAACCGGTCAAACGGGCACTGGTACGTTATCCGCTGAAAGTGGTGCGCTGGGCAGGCGATGCCGAACGTAATCCCTTCGGGCTGGCACTGGATTGTTACGACGGCATGCCCCAGCGGCTGGAAGCCATGCCACAACCACAGGAAGAGAAAAAAGGCGTATTTCAATGAGCAGAGTGTCATTTGGCCGCTGGCTGGGATGGGGCAGTTTGTTATTGTTCAGCGTCGGCACACAGGCTGATGAACTGATGAAATGGGAACGTATTCCATTATCCCTCTCACTCAAAGTGGGGCAGGAACGCATTATTTTTGCTGACCGGAATGTCCGTATTGGTTTGCCGCCGTCACTCAGTGATAAATTGCGGGTACAAAGTGCCGGC
>NZ_CAWMEB010000340.1:0-365 GCF_963866145.1 Xenorhabdus sp. NBAII XenSa04 | reverse complement strand
CAGCAATATCACCTTGATCACAGACAAGCCTCTGAGGCGTATTGGACTGAGCGTAAAGCCCAATTCCATAGGGCAAATGACCTTTCGGCGTTGTTAAGCCATAATGTTGATTTGAACCAGGTAAAAGCGGTAGAGAAACCGGCTGAGCAGGTGCTCACGATACAGGGAAATGCCTATAAACAGCTTAAGGCCATGTGCCGGAAACAAGGTGTGACACTGAACGTAGTGTTGCAGTTTGCCTGGCATAAATTACTGAACAGCTACAGCGGGGATGAACAGACCATTGTAGGCACAACTGTATCAGGGCGGGATGTCCCGGTCGAGGGTATTGAAGCCAGCGTTGGCCTGTATATCAATACGTTGCC
>NZ_CAWMEB010000339.1:0-570 GCF_963866145.1 Xenorhabdus sp. NBAII XenSa04 | reverse complement strand
AAATCAATCTGTGCCAGCAATCCCTGCTGCTCATCCTGTAACTCGCGCCGGCGCTGTTCATTTTCCTGACGGATGGCGGCAACCGCTGCATCTATCTGGCTGGCAACATCATGGCTCTGGTTTCTTAACTGGTCATTTTCTTTCAGGATATCGGTATTCTGCTGGCTTAAGTGTTTCTGCTCTGCCCGTACTTTATTGAGGGCACCTGTCAGGGTGCGCAGGGTATCTTCCGGCGTATCGCCCCCGACACCCAGCGCCTGCAACTCTTCCGGTGACAGCGTGGCCAGCACATTATTCGCTGTCGTGCCGGGCGCGGCACTTTCCGTTGAACGGCAACTTTTGATGCCAATAACCCCGCCGATAAGCAATACCACCGGCACCAGTATTTTCACCAACGCATTAGACTTAACTTCCATGGCGGCCTCCCGGTTTCACCGATGCCGGCTCAGGGATAAAGGCATTATCCGGCTGCCCTTTTGTGACAAGGTACAACACCGTGGTATCCTCCGGTGTTCCCGTTTCACCCAGCCAACGATGCTGGAACGTGGCGGCCACAAACTGCCCCTGTAA
>NZ_CAWMEB010000338.1:0-1765 GCF_963866145.1 Xenorhabdus sp. NBAII XenSa04 | reverse complement strand
AGTAATGAACAGGTAAATAAGTTTATTGATGCCGAAGATGAAGCGTATATCACAAAAGTACGAAAAAAGATTCAGACGGAACACCCTGAATTAGTCGAAGGGGAAAGTGAACAGAGTCTGCATAAACGGCTAAAGGGAGCGTATCTGGATTTAATCGCAATGGGGTTTAAAGAGGAAAAACTGATACGTTCTTACCTCCATTTTGTGGCGTTTAACCGCAATTATCACGATTCGCCTGAAATTCAAAATATGCTAAAGGCGGGTAATAATCCAGAACAACAATATCGTGATTACCTAAGGGCATTGGATAACTTAATGAAAAGGAAAAAATAATATGATCTTTGCTATACCTCCTATTGCCGCAGCCCTTGAATGGACTATTGCCGGGTGTGCCGCAATATTAGTGGGCATTGGTATTATGGAAAGTACTAAAGGTACGACAGTAGATGATATAGAGCTGGAACCTGCACCTGTACCTAAAAAACCGAAAACACGTACTGAAGAAGAAATAGAAAATGATATTAATATTGGTAAAGCTAAAGCAAGATATCGAATTGAAGAAATTGAAAAGGAAGGCTCGTTGTCTCGCTCAACTGAGAAATGTAAATCTTGCCCCGCTAGTACCGGAATAGCCAAAAATGAAAGTAGAAATTTTGGTGACCCAATTAATTTAAAATATCAAGTCTACATTACTAAAGCTCCGTTCGGGCCAGGATGGGTTCAAGAATGGGACTATGCAACAGTATCATTCGATGGATTTCAACCTCCGTCTTGTTTATTACAAGAAACTAAGGGTGCATATGATCAATTCTTTATCTCTGAAGGAGTCCTTAAAAAATTTTATTCTGGAGTTAGAGGAACAGTACAACAAGCACATACACAAAGTTTTGTAGTGCAATCAACTCCGCCTAATAAATTAGCATGGTACTTCATGGAAAGGCTCAGTTTTATGTACTTTAATAAAATATTCAAAGGCGACGGTCTTATTATGGATGTTTATCACGTTCCAATGATTTAATTAAAGGGTATTTATATGAGTGAAATTTCTATACATATAGTTATAAAGAAAATTGTCACACAAGAAATGATAACCATCATTGACACATTTCATTTTTTTCTTAGCGAAATAAACAAATGTGATAAGAGAATTACAGCTTTATATGCTCAAGGTGAAACACTAGAAGAAGCCTTACAAAACAAAATAATGGATGTTGATGGATATACAAACCAAAATGCTTCAAATTTAATAGGAGAATATTTACCCATCGTTGAGGGATTATGGGATGGCAATGAAGATGACTCCATGTCCATTCTTTTAACAAAGAATAACGAATGCACATCAATTCGCATTAATGCTGAAAACTACCTTGGTATATACAAAAAGGATAATCTCACCGATTTTATAAAGTCGGCAGCAGAAAAATATACATTAAATCTTTTTTCTGTCAGCTTTAATGGTAGTAGTGATGAAGTTGGTGAAGCAGTTTTTCCTGATCGCCCTCCTGTTGGCTGGATGCTATATCTTCCTATTCAATTCGAAATACATCCTAGTCTATTGAAAACCGGAGCTGAATTTATCCCTATTTCCACAACACTAAGTACGGGTACAATTATAATTACTAAAGGAGATTATAATTGTTTGGATAAGGCAGATCAGTATCTTTCAAATGACATTGAAATTGCATTACGTGATTTAGGTTTACTGCCCTTATATGCTGAAATATATAAAGATTAAATGACAGAGATATAACTATGGCAGGTAAAG
>NZ_CAWMEB010000337.1:0-1191 GCF_963866145.1 Xenorhabdus sp. NBAII XenSa04 | reverse complement strand
CTCGCCGATAAGCGAGCCAAATTTGTTTTTTTAAGGTTGTTCAAAAGTCTTGCAGTTTTTTCTCAATGGCCAGAATAATTTTTTCAGCCTTGAGTGATGAAAAAGGAATAGCATGTTTGGCAAATTTCTCCGCTGCCATGCGCACAGCTTCGCGCAATGCCCCCACAATAAACTCACGGATACCTTCGCCATCAGCCACTCTTTGTGGTACGGCAATTTGTATTACCACACCTTTTTCTTTTTTGGAGAAATAGCCATATTTAAAACCTTCAAAGTCAGGTTTTGATATTGAACCGGGTACGATAAAGACGGGATTGATAAAAGCCTCTTTACCACTATCATATTCTTCATCCCTTTCTTCTGTTGCAACACCTGATGTAATGCGTAATGCCAGTTGAATTGAGGAACCATCGAGTTCTGGTCCTTTGTAATGATTTCCAATCGTTATCATTATTCACCTCTTGCTTTTCTGGTGGCTTTGGCCCAAGGTTCCTTATTAAGAGGCCCCGGATTTTGGGTAACCAGCTCACGTTCCTTTTTCAGCATATCAGCACGGGTGCCAGAATCAATTTCTCTGATGTCTTTATTTTTCATATAGTTCTTTGTATACCGTTTACTGGGATTTTGTGAAATTCCATATTTTAGAAATTCGCCTTTATCTGTTGACAGCTCATAAAGATAAGCTGGTTTTGGTGAGTGTTTTGAATTGCCATGAATGGCTTTTACAGCCGCCTTCCCGCTTTTTCCAAGCGCTTTTCCGGGAGGCCCGAAAATTCCCACTCCTGCCGCTGCAATATTTGTCCATGTCGGGTCTTGGTAGGCTTCGTAGAACCCTTTAACTCCACCAACGATAGGGGTGTAATCCAGTGCGGTATTGACCACTTCTCCCCATTGTCCTGTCGGGTCAACGAGGTTAACGGGGTCGTTGCCGGTATGGGCATAGAGGTTCAGGCCATCCTCTGTTCCGGCGGGGTCAGTCTGCAAAAAGCGGCCCAGAGCGGGAGAGTAATAGCGTGCCCGGTTGTAAGACAGGCCGGTTTCAGGATCAATACGCCGACCGGCAAAGCGGAAAGCCGCATTACCGGGATCACTCTCTAACCCATAAGCAGTATAGCCGTGTTTTTCTATTACCTCACCTTGCGCATTGGTAAGGGCAATGGTCGAGCCTAACGCATCCTGAAAATAAAAATT
>NZ_CAWMEB010000336.1:0-254 GCF_963866145.1 Xenorhabdus sp. NBAII XenSa04 | reverse complement strand
TATGTGCTGGATGGACAGGGTAATCTGTCCCCGATAGGTGCGCCGGGAGAACTGTATGTCGGTGGTGCCGGGGTAGCACGGGGGTATTTAAACCAGCCTGAACTGACTGCTGAGCACTTTGTGGTCAACCCGTTTGCCACGGATGAAGACAAGGCACGGGGTTATACCCGGCTGTATAAAACCGGGGATTTGGTGCGCTGGCGGCCGGATGGCAAGCTGGACTATCTGGGACGTAATGATTATCAGGTCAAGAT